>CAMDXR010000117.1 GCA_945877725.1 Limnohabitans sp. Rim8 | reverse complement strand
CACCCCGGCCAATGAAAATCTGGCGCATCACCGGTTCTTTTTCGCGCACCGTGGGCGACATCGGCATCTCGCGGTTAACCGGCACATCGCGCCAGCCCAACACCACTTGCCCCTCGGCCTTGACGGCGCGCTCCAGTTCTTGCTCGCAGGCCATGCGTGAAGCGTGTTCTTTGGGCAAGAAGACCATGCCGACGCCGTATTCACCAAACGGCGGCAAGGCAATGCCCTGCTTGGCCATCTCGTCGCGGTACAGCGCATCGGGCAACTGAATCAGGATACCGGCCCCATCGCCCATGAGTGCATCGGCACCCACGGCACCCCGGTGGTCCAGGTTTTGCAGAATCAAGAGTGCCTGCGTCACGATGGCATGGGTCTTATGCCCCTTGATGTGGGCCACAAAGCCCACACCACAAGCATCGTGCTCATTGGCGGGGTCGTACAGACCAGTCGATTGGAAATGTTGTTTTTCGGATGCCGTGGACATGGCGCACTCCTAAGGGTTTTTACGCAGATCGAGGAGTGTAGTGCACAGCAGCATCCATGCCAATAAAATTAATCGGGGTCAGATCCCAATTAATTTTGAGTTTTATCAATTAAAAAATTAATCGGGGACAGATTAATTTGCAGGCTTTTTTAAATTGCAGGCTTTTTAAAGGGACGCCCTGCCTTGCCCGGCAACAGACGTCTGCGGGTACTTTGCTGTAAATCGTCCACAAACGCCTTGGATCCCAAAGCCCACCCTGACAGTGCGCTGTGCGTCAGTTGTTCTTTTTGACTCTGCGCCAATCCGCTCTGAACCAGTTCAGAATAGGCCGCCTCGCGGGCAAAAGGCGTGTTGCCCAAGCCCCAAAACAGGGCATGTGACGTCACCAATTTGTCGCTGACCTGCCCAATACAGTGCCTATGGCTGGACCATTTGAAGTCACCCGCCTGCACCACCATGCCCGCGCGCACGGGATTGAGGTCGATGTAGACCATGCAAGCCAAAAGATAGCGCTCACTTTCGATCAGGTTGCTGCGGTAACGGCCCTCCCACAAAGTGCCCGTGCGCTGATGGCGCAAATTGAAATAACGCACATAGGCCCGCCCCACGGCTTGCATCATCTGCGGCAAAGCCTGCCCGGTTTCCGGCGTGACCAGCAAATGAAAGTGGTTGTCCATGATCACGTAGGCATGAATGGCCACCTTGAAGGTCTTTGCATGTTCATGCCACAGCGCCAGCAAACGCTCCCGGTCGGCATCGTCACGCACGATGGCTTGTCGGTCGTTGCCACGCTGAATGACATGGTGCGGATAGGCTGCAACAGTGAGTCGGGGTTGGCGGGCCATGGGCTGAAGTTTGGAAGAAGGTGTCCGCAGTTTAGCGGGAACAATTCTGATCTGACCCCGATTAAATTCAATTTAACCTACTTAAAACGTTTGGTCTAAAATTTCTCTAACTTAAAGCAAACATTTTTGATAAATGAAAAAACTTATCCGCTTATTTTTTATATTTCTATGCTTTGCACAGTTATCGAATCTACATGCCATGAAGCTCGAACGCCTCGGCAACGACCTGTATGCCACTGGCCCGACAGTCGACAGTGACTTTTTAAGCTTCAGGGAGGCTTTTGCAAAAGACGGCGTACAACGCCTGATACTGGTCAACGGACCGGGTGGCGACCTATGGACGGGCATGCAAGTGGCCCGCATGGTCCAGCAAGCCAAGATCAAAACAGTGGTGTCGGGTTATTGCATGTCCGCCTGTTCTCTGATTTTTATTGCGGGACAAGAACGAGCCTTTGGTACAGGCCACTTACCCCGAGTGACCCTGTTGGGCATCCACGGCGCCCATTCAAAAGACACCAAGCAAGTCAACCCTCAAGCCATGCCACAGATGTATGCCTTGTACAAACAGCAGTTGGGGGAAAAGTTCGACAGCACCGTCATCAACCAAGCTTTGTACGACATCAAAGAGTCTGGCGGATTTTTGCGTATCCGGGAAATCGAACGCAATTTGGAAAAAGACCGTACGCCGTGGTTTTGCCCAACGGGACAAACCCCGTTTTCAGACTGCCAACAACACCAGGGGAAAGATGCCTTGTCACTGGGCTTGGTCACTCAAGCCCAAACCGAAGTGCTGGAACTGCCTGAAAGCATGAAATTGCAGATGACCTATTTTGGTCGAAAACTCGGCCCACCCACCCTTCAAAACCAAGATCGTTCAGACAAACTGATGGAGCGTTATTGCAAAGGCCAAGCTGCATGCATGACCACATTCCGAGGCGCATTCCAAAATTACCTGACAGCCAACACCCATAAGGCTTTGGCGTTTGGCACAGCTAAGCCCGGTTACGGTGCCGCTTGGGGGATCGATGAGCCGGGCATGGCCTTGTTGCGGGCGCTCTACCTTTGTAACCATCCCAAAAACAACCCCAAACTTTGTCGCTTGGTCGCCCTCAATGACCACGAACTGACGCCCGACGACGAGAACGAAGCACTCCAAACCGAAGCCCTCCAAAAAACCTTCCAGAGCATGCCCTTGCCAACCCCGGAAGTTTCAGCGCAAGAAAGTCAAGAAGTTGGGACCCTAAAACCCTCCAAACTTCGCCAAATACACCAATTGACAGGCATGACACCGCGCGAACTAGAGGGCGTGGTGCGTTGGAACACCCACGAAATGGTGACTGCGCTGAAGCAAACCGAACGTCCCGTGTTGGTTGATGTAGCGACCTCCGGCCCCATGATTCCAGGTGCTTTGAACTTCATTCACGGCGGCTTGGCTTTCGAGGATGAAAAAAAAGAAGCCGCTTTCTCTGAACGCTTTCGCAACATGATGTTGGCCGCGGTCCCCGACATGAACCAGCCCGTGGTTTTTTACTGTGCGAGTTCTGAATGTTGGTTGTCGGTGAACGCTGCCATGCGTGCACGCCAAATTGGCTACACCCGGGTCATTTGGTACCGGGGAGGCTTGGCCTCTTGGGCCCGGTCAGGCTTGCCCACCACCGATCGCTTGCCTGTTGCCGTTTTAAATTGATAAAGCCCAACAGCGGCTGACCCGGCGTCTGCGGCTCGCAGGTGACAGACCCCTGCATCCGCTGCGTTTACGCTCGGCCCATGGACAAGACAATTCTTCGCATCGGCGCCGGTGCCGGTTATGCGGGTGACCGCATCCCGCCCGCCTTGGAACTTGCCAAAAAGGGTCAATTGGACTACCTGGTGTTTGAGTGTCTGGCCGAACGCACGATTGCTCTGGCCCAACTCGAGCGCCTGCACCAACCGGACGCTGGTTTTGACCCCCTGTTAACCACCCGCATGCAGGCGGTTTTGGAACCCTGCATTCGGCAAGGGGTTCGCATCATCAGCAACATGGGGGCGGCCAACCCTTTGCAGGCGGGTCATGCGGTGCTGGCCGTGGCCCATCAGCTGGGCTTGCACCAAGTGAAGGTGGCCGTGGTGCTGGGCGATGACGTGCTGACCACGCTCTGTGCCCAAACTTCCCCTCTGCCCCTGATGGACACAGACCAGACCTGGGCCGAGTTGCAGCCCAAGCTGGTTTCTGCCAACGCTTATTTGGGTGCAGAGGCCCTGCTGCCCGCTTTACAGACGGATGCGCAGGTCATCATCACGGGGCGGGTGGCCGATCCAGCCCTTTTTTTGGCCCCGCTGATGCACCACTTCGGCTGGGCGGCCGACGACTGGACGCGCTTGGGCAAGGGGGTTTTGGTGGGCCATTTGCTGGAATGTGCGGGCCAGGTCACAGGGGGCTACTTTGCCGACCCGGGCTTCAAGGATGTGCCCGAGTTGGCCCGACTGGGGTTTCCGTTGGCCGAAGTCAATGCTGCGGGGGATGCCGTCATCACCAAAGTGGCGGGCTCGGGCGGGTGCGTCACCGTGGCCACCTGCACCGAGCAATTGCTGTACGAAATTGAAAACCCGGCGCGTTACCTGCAACCCGATGTGGTGGCGGATTTTTCACAAGTCCAGCTGAGCCAAATCGGCCCGGACCGGGTTCAATTAAGCGGGGGCAACGGCCACCCGCGCACCGACACCCTCAAGGTCACGCTGGGCTATCGCGACGGTTTCATTGGCGAAGGCCAGATGTCTTATGCCGGGCCGGGCGCTCAGGCACGCGGCCAATTGGCCCTGGAATTGGTGCGCGCCCGACTGGCAGAGGCCGGGTACGCCGACTTTGAAAGCCGCTACGAATTGATGGGCGTCAACGCCATTTGGGGCGCTGGAAACAGCCCTGACGCCCCCTCCCAAGCCACAGAAGTCCGCGCCCGTGTGGCCCTGCGTGTGCCCACCCGCGCGCACGCCCAGCATGTGGCGCATGAAGTGGAGGCTTTGTACACCAATGGCCCTGCCGGTGGCGGGGGTGCCAGCCGAAACGTGCGCGAAGTCGTGGCCGCTGCGGCCGTGCTGATGCCGCGCAGCGCCATTCAGACCACCACCGTGCTGCTGAACGCAAACAACGGAGACTGACATGTTGCTGCGCGACATTGCCCACACCCGCACCGGAGACAAAGGCAACCGCTCGACTTTGTCGGTGATCGCTTATGACCGCAAGGACTTTGCCTTGCTCGAAAAAACGCTCACCCCTGAACGGGTGAAAGCCCACTTTGCGGGCATCTGCCAAGGCTCGGTCGAGCGCTACGCACTGCCCCAATTGGGCGCACTCAACTTTGTCATGCACAACGCCTTAGGCGGTGGCGTGACCCGGTCGTTGGCACTCGATGCCCACGGGAAATGCCTGAGTGCCAAACTGCTCGAGCTTGTACTTGAATACGATTGATTTTTTTTAACCTTGGAGACAACATGAAAAATAGACGCATCGCTGGCCTTTTAACTGCATTACTGGGTTTGAGTCTGGGCCTGGGCGCACTGCAAGCCCACGCGCAGGCTTACCCGAACAAGCCCATCAAAGCCATCGTGCCCTTTGCAGCGGGCAGCGCCACCGACCAAATCGGGCGTGCCTTTGCGCAAAAGATGTCCGATATCTTGGGTCAACCCGTGGTGGTGGAAAACAAGGCGGGTGTGAACGGCATGCTGGGGGCCGATGCGGTGGCCAAATCGGCACCCGATGGCTACACCCTCTTGGTGGGCACCAACAGCACCAATGCAGCGCTGAAAAGCCTGATGAAAAAGCTGCCCTACGACCAGGACACCGCCTTTGCCCCCGTGGCGTATTTGGGCTCGGTGCCTTTGATCGTTGCCATCAACAACGACGTACCGGCCAAAAACCTGAAAGAACTGGTGGATCTGGCCAAGGCCAAGCCCACACAAATCACGTTTGCCAGCGCCAGCACCTCGCAACTGGTGTCCACCGAAGTGCTCGCCAGCATGGCGGGCATCCAGATGACCAACGTGCCCTACAAAAGCGGCCCCGCTGCCATGACCGATCTGATTGGTGGGCAGGTGAATTTGTTCACCGCCGACTTTGCCGTCATGCTGCCCCAGGTCAAGGCCGGGAAAATCAAGGGCTTGGCGGTCACTTCCACCCAGCGCTCCAAAGCCATCCCTGAACTGCCCACTGTGAACGAGGCCCTGGGCCTGAAAGACTATGAGCTGATTGCTTACTTTGCGGTCTTTGCCCCGGCGGGCACCCCTGCCGACATTGTCCAGAAGCTGAATGCCGCCATCAACACAGCAGCGAACGACAAAACCATCATCGAACGCTTCTCGGCACTGGGCTTTGAAACCGCCCCGGCCAGCCCCGAAGCACTGGCCCAACGCTCCAAAGCTGAAACCGCCAAATGGGCCAAAGCGATACGCGACGCCAAGATTGAGCCCCAATAAGGGCCAGGCCGACTTGGCGTCGGCTTTGAAGGCATCCAAGGGTTAGCGATAGCTCAAGGGATCAACTGCCGCCGAATTTCGATAGGGATTGTCACAATCAATCTCTAAGCTCATGCCTTTAGGAATACCAATTAACTAAGGGCATTTGCATATGTATCTAAAAACCAGCCGTATTTTGGTCACTTTGTTGTGCAGCCTGTCGCTTTCCGGCTTCGCTGCCGGCCCTGAAGACAAGCGGGTTGTCGCCACACCCGACGCGCCCGAGGCCATCGGCCCCTACTCTCAAGCGATTCGAGCGGGCAACACCCTGTACTTGTCAGGGCAAATTGCCATCGACCCCAAAACCAAACAGCTGATGGCCACGGCCAGCATTGAGGTCCAAACCCAATTGGTTCTCGACAACTTGCTGGCCGTTTTGAAAGCGGACGGGATGGACATGAGCCATGTGGTTTCAACCACGGTCTTCCTGAAAGACCTGAACAACTTCGCCACCATGAACGCCATTTATGCGAGTTATTTCAAGACCAAGCCGCCTGCTCGGGCCACGGTGGAGGTCGCTCGTTTGCCCCGTGACGTACAGATCGAAATTTCTGCCATCGCAGTCAAATAACCCCAAAAAGAAAAACCATGACTACAGAAATTTCACGCCGATCCTTCATGAACAGCTCAATGGGCATGGCAGTTGCTGCCTCCACTGGAACGCTGCTGACCTCAGGCTTGGGTCTAGGTCTAGGTCTAGGTCTAGGTGTGGGCACGGCGCAAGCGCAGTCGCTCGGGGCCGTGAGCCCCAGCGACGAAAACTTCTGGGGCAAGGTTGCCGCCCAGTACCAAGTCTCTCCGAACATCACCAATCTTGAAAATGGTTACTACGGCATCATGACCCAGTCGGTCATGGCGGACTATCAGCGCAACATCGAGCGGCTGAACTTGAACAACTCACATTACCTGCGCACCACATTCGATGCCGAGGTGGATGCCATTACGGCGCAAATCGCCAAATTGGCCGGGGTGCTGCCCGAAGAGATTGCCATCACTCGGGGCGCGACCGAGGCCTTGCAAAACCTGATCACCAACTACAAACTGCTCAAGCCCGGTGATGTGGCCATGTACTCGGACCTGGACTACGACAGCATGCAGTTTGCGATGACCTATCTGAAGGACCGTCGGGGGGCCAAGGTCGTGACGATCAAGATGCCGGAGCCCGCCACCAAACAGGGCATTCTGGATGCTTATGCTGCGGCCTTTGTGGCCCATCCCCAAACCAAATTGCTGTTGCTGACGCACATCAGCCATCGGACCGGAATGGTCATGCCCATCGCTGAAATATCGGCCATGGCCAAGGCCAAAAACATCGACGTGATTGTGGATGCAGCCCATTCCTGGGGGCAAATGGACTTCAACATTCCTGATTTGAATGTTGACTTTGCAGGCTTCAACCTGCACAAGTGGATGGGCGTCCCACTGGGTGTGGGTTTTCTCTATATTCGCAAAAACCGCCTACCGGACATCGACCTGGCCTTTGCCGATGGCGACTGGGAACCCACGGACATCCGCTCGCGGGTGCACTCCGGCACCACCAACACCGCTAATTTGCTCACGGTTCCCGCTGCGCTGGCCTTGCACACCCAATTGGGCGCGGCCAACAAACAAGCCCGCTTTCGTTACCTGCGTGATTACTGGGTTTCCAAGGTCAAGGATTTCAAAGGCATGAACATCCTCACGCCCGATGAGGCAGGGAGCTACGGGGCGCTGACTTCGTTCCGGCTGACCGGCAAGGGCACAAAAGCCCAAAATGTGGCGATCGCCAATGAGCTTCGCGATAAATACAAAATCTTCACCGTCCGACGTGGTGGCGTGGCAGGCGGCGATTGCGTCAGGGTGACGGCTGCACTCTTTACCAAGCCGTCCGACCTGGACCGACTGGTGGTCGCGTTGAAGGCCATCACCTCGGCCTGAGGCTTCTCATGCGTCCCATTGGCACGTCTTGCCAATGGGACATTTTTTTTGGCAATTTGGATGCCTGTGGCGGTTTGGATGATTTTTGCGGTTTGAATGATTTTTGCGGTTTTATCAGGCAGCCAAAGAAGCCTCTGGCTGGTGCTTCAAACCAGCAACGGATAACGCTCCGCCATCAAGCCTTCCACCCCAAACTCCTTGAGCAAAGCCTGCAGGCGTTCTCCTGAGGCTTTCTTTTTTTGTCCGGTGAACTTAGCCAGAATCAGCTCATTTTTCATGCTGTGTTCCCAGCCCACCAACTCGGTCACAGTGACTGCATAGCCTTGAGACTCTAGGTACAAGCAACGCAGCACGTTGGTCAGTTGGCTGCCCACTTCGCGGGTGTGCAAGGGGTGACGCCAGAGTTCGGCCAAAGGCGTGCGTTGCAGGTTCATTCCTTTGTTTTGGTTCAGCGCCCGGGCCAACTCGGCTTGGCAGCAGGGCACCAGCACCATAAAACGGGCTTTCTTTTGCAGGCCAAACGCAATGGCATCGTCGGTGGCCGTGTCGCAGGCGTGCAGCGCAGTGACCACGTCGATCTGGGCGGGCAGGGCATCGCTTCGGGCCGATTCGGCCACACTCAAGTTGAGAAACTGGATGCGCTCGAAGCCCAAACGCTGGGCCAGTGCCCGAGACGATACGACCAATTCGCTGCGGGTCTCAATGCCGTAAATCGTGCCTTGGCCCAGACTTTTGAAAAACAGGTCGTAAATGATGAAGCCCAAATACGACTTGCCCGCGCCATGGTCGGCCAGCACCGGGCCGTGGTCCCTGTCCTTTTCCTTTTCCTTTTCCTTTTCGGGCAACTCCAGCAACAGCTTCTCGATGAACTGGTACAGGTGGTAGACCTGTTTGAGCTTGCGACGAGAGTCTTGGTTGAGTTTGCCCTCGCGGGTCAAGATGTGCAATTGCTTGAGCAGCTCCACCGACTGGCC
>CAMDXR010000116.1 GCA_945877725.1 Limnohabitans sp. Rim8 | reverse complement strand
TGCTTGCTAAAGGCGCAGCGGCTGCCGTGGCTGATTTTGCAGCTTCAGGGGCAACTCCCAGTTTGACCATCAGGCGGCGCATGAATTCGATCTCGAGCTCTGGATCGCTGGGGCGTGGCTGCCAAACCGTTTGCTCTTTTTGGGCGCTGGTGAAATTCTCGGCCATGCCACGGTGTGTGATGTAAATCTCGACCCCACCTTGTGCATTGCGCTCCACTCGGGTGCGGAATTTGTCACGTTCTCCGGAGGAATACAAAGAATCGAGAATTTTCCCCAATGTTTTACGAATGATGTCTTGCGGAATTTTGGCCCGGTTTTCGGCCCAATCGGTTTCCATGATCCCGATGTCGGGTGAGTCGGTGACCAATACAAAGCCATTGCTGGTCCAGAATTCGCGCAGGGGTTCCCAGACCTTGTCGGCCGAACGAGAGACCACCAACCAGCGTTGGTTACCTTGTCGCTCCATGCGCACGTCACCCAGCGTATTGGCTGCAGTGCCTGCATCGGTGACGCGGTTGCTCGCATTCTGAAAGCCCGAAGCGGTTGCGGAACTGCTTTCAATCGCATAACGCGAGTCTTTACGCAATTGGCTCAGGTCTGGGGGCACTTCCAAGGTGGTGGCCTTGGTGGCACTTTTATAGTCAATTTTGTCTTCTTGCAAAACAGAACAGCCGCTGACCAAAGTGGTCAAAGCCACAACCATGGCCGTTTGTCGAAACGATGCAAGCGACAGGGGAAGAAGGGACAATTTCACAGGCAATCCTTAAAGGAATTCAAATCAGGCCACTGGCTTTGAGGGCAGCCTCAACCGCAGGGTGCTGCGATTCAGACAATTCGGTCATGGGCAGGCGCAGTGTGGGGCCGCAAAGGCCCATGCGGTTCATGGCCCATTTCACGGGGATCGGGTTGGCCTCGACAAACAGGTTTTTGTGCACAGGCATCAACAAAAACTGAATCCGCATGGCTTCTTGGACATTGCCCCGAATGGCGGCCATGCACAAGTCATGCATCAATCGAGGCGCGACGTTGGCCGTCACACTCACGTTACCGGAGCCACCGCAGAGCATCAGGGCCACTGCAGTGGGGTCGTCACCTGAATAAACGGCAAATTCTTTGGGCAAATCGCGAATCAGCCATTGGGCACGTTCTATGTTGCCCGTGGCCTCCTTGATGCCAACGATACCGGGCACTTGGGCTAGCCGCAACACGGTGTCGTGTTGCAAATCGGCTACCGTGCGGCCAGGCACGTTGTACAGGATGACGGGCAAGTCGGGTGTGGCCTCGGCAATGGCTCGGAAGTGGCGGTATTGGCCTTCTTGGGTGGGCTTGTTGTAGTAAGGCACCACCTGCAATTGGCAGTCTGCACCGACCTTTTTAGCGAATTTGGCCAACTCGATCGCTTCGGCCGTGGAATTGGCACCGCAGCCCGCCATGATCGGCACGCGACCTGCCGCTTGTTCTACCGAGACACGGATGATTTCGCAATGTTCGTCGACGGTGACCGTGGGGGATTCTCCTGTGGTGCCGACCACACCAATGCAATCGGTCCCTTCAGCGACATGCCAATCGATCAGTTTTCGCAAAGTGGGGTAGTCCACTTTGCCGTCTTCGAGCATGGGGGTGATCAGGGCAGGAATGCTGCCTTTGATGGGGCGAAATTCGGTGGTCATGTCAGGTGCTTCTGAGCAGAAAAAACCCATTCTAACGATTGCAGACGGGTTTTATTTTCTCGCAAAGGGTCGAATATCACTTGTTCACTCGCGAAAATCTTCTTCAAAACTCAATTTGCCCGGAGGTGAAAGCGTATGCTTTGCACCGTTGGCTCAAAGTGAGCAGCGACTATGCGCTGAACAAAACGATCGGGAGAGGCTTCAAAACCTTCTTCAAAGGCCACGGTGCGAAGCGCTTCAGTCGCCCGCAGCAACTCGCCGGGTTGCAATAAAAAGTCGGGGCGCGAGGGCTTGCCTACGGTTTCGTTGCCTGAAGCAAAAGTTTCGTAAATCAGCAGGCCACCCGAAGCCACACTGTTCACAATCGTTGACATCAGGGGACGCCAGAGGTAATTGGTCACGATCACGGCATCAAAAGCTTGATCTTTCAAGGGCCAGGGGCCGTTTTCAATGTCGGCACAAACCACCGTTCCAAAGGCTTGTGCCAAAGCCAAAGCCTCCGGGTTGCGGTCAACACCCGTGACCTTGTGCCCTTGGCCCGCTAACCAGCGCATATGACGCCCGGCACCACAGGCTACGTCCAGAATCCGACTGTTGGGCTTGATCAAATGGGCCCAGCGTTGGAGCCATTGGGAAGGGTTTTCGGTGCCATGCATTGATTCAGGTCTTCCAATTCAAAAACAGGCCCACAACTGCTCGGCCAACATGACCATGATTTCGGGCTGGGCATACAGCCAGAACGTCAAGCCCAGCGACAAAATCAACAAAAAAACCAAGACCACGGGTTTGAGCCCACGCGAAGAACGCTTGTCCAGGTTCATTGCTTCTTTATCTAAAGGGGATGGGGCGGGCTGTGTTCTCATGCGGGCTGTGGGCTGGGGCGTTGGATGGGGCTTTCGCGAACGGGTAAATTGACCAGGGCTGCGAATATGCCCAGGGCAATGGCCAAATACCAAACCACATCGTAACTGCCGGTTTTGTCATACAAATAACCGCCCAGCCAAACGCCCATGAAAGAACCGATCTGGTGGCCAAAAAAGATGAAGCCACTGAGCATGGACAGATGGGAAATGCCAAAAATCTGCGCCACGGCCGCATTGGTGGGGGGCACGGTAGACAGCCACAGAAGCCCCATCACGGACGAGAAAATGTAAACACTGGTCGGTGTGAGCGGGGCCAGCAAGAAAAAGATAATCGCCACAGAACGGCCGGCATAGATAAAGGCCAGAATCTTTTTCTTGGCCATTTTTTGGCCCAAGGTGCCCGCAATATAGGTGCCGAACACATTGAACAAGCCAATCAAGGCCAGGGCATAACTGGCCACATGGGCGGGCAAACCATGGTCTTTCAGGTAGCTTGGCATGTGCACGCCAATAAAAACAACCTGAAAACCGCACACAAAATAGCCCGCCATCAGCAGTTGAAAGCTCGGGTATTTGAGGGCTTCTTTCAGCGCCTGAAAAATGGTTTGGTCGCGCTTGACCTGACCTGGGGCATTGAAAGCGGGCTCGCGCAGGCCCCATGCCAAAGGCACGATCAACAAAGTTGCCGCTGACAAAATAACCAAAGCGGTTTGCCAACCCATTTCGCTGATCAGCAAGCCCTCAATCGGCACCATCAAAAACTGGCCAAAACTGCCGGCTGCGGCAGCCACTCCCATCGCCCACGAACGCTTTTCAGGGGGAACATTGCGGCCAATCACACCGTAAATTACGGCGTAAGTGGTTCCGGCTTGTGCCGTACCGATGATCACCCCGGTAAACAGGGCAAAAACCCACGGGTCTGTGGCCCAAGCCATGCCCAGCAGGCCCACGCCATAAATGACGGCCCCTGCCGTAATCACGCGAAACGCCCCGAATCGGTCCGCCACCATGCCGGCAAAAATACCCACGAAGCCCCAAGACAGGTTCTGGATCGCCATGGCAAAACCAAACTCTTGCCGCCCCCACCCTTGCGTTTGAGTGACCGGCAGAAGCCAAAGACCAAAACCGTGCCGTATGCCCATGGACAGGGTGACAATGGCGGCGCCGCAAATCAGCACTTGATACAAAGACAGAGGTTTATGTTGCATCGGTCGACTTTAACCAATAAGTGCTTTGTGTGTTGTCTCGCGAAAGCCAGCAGTTGCCAGCAGAGGCGGGTGCTTCATTAACCGTAACCTGGGTTCCTGCTGCAATTGGGCTTGAGCCTAAGAGCTCTAATATTAGAGGGGCCACAGATACTACAGAAGACAACACCCTCAGGTTCAAGGGCAAAAAAGTCGCATAAAACACTGTTTTTGCATCCAGTATGCCGCCTCAAATCCCACTACAATCCGCCACCATGGCCACCCAAACTACTGTCAAAACCTCCAACGAGTACTCTGAAGGCTCGATCCGTGTTCTGAAGGGCCTCGAGCCTGTCAAGCAACGGCCGGGCATGTACACGCGCACCGACAACCCTCTGCACATCATTCAGGAAGTGCTGGACAACGCCGCCGACGAGGCCTTGGCGGGGTACGGAAAAAAGATCAAAGTCATCCTCCACCTCGACGGTTCCGTCAGCATCGAAGACGACGGACGGGGTATTCCTTTCGGTTTGCACCCCGAAGAAAAAGCACCTGTCATCGAGTTGGTTTTCACCCGCTTGCATGCCGGGGGCAAGTTTGACAAGGGCAAAGGCGGGGCCTACAGCTTCTCCGGCGGCTTGCACGGTGTGGGCGTCAGCGTGACCAACGCTTTGTCCAAACGATTGGAAGCGACCAGTTACCGCGAAGGCAAAGTGGCCACACTGGCTTTTTCGGGTGGGGATGTCACCGAAGCCCTGGTGTCTCGCTCTGCGGGTGATGGCGACCGCAAACAGGGCACCACCGTTCGCGCCTGGCCCGACGCCAAATATTTCGAATCGAGCGCCTTGCCCATGCCCGAGCTGACCCACCTGCTGCGCAGCAAAGCCGTGCTCATGCCGGGTGTGACGGTGACTTTGGTGAACGAAAAAACCAAAGAAACCCAGCAATGGCAATACAAAGCCGGTTTGCGCGACTATTTAATGCAGACGCTGAACGGGGAGCCTGTGATTCCCTTGTTTGAAGGCGAGGGGTTTGCCGATGCCAACCATGACAGTTTTGCCGAAGGCGAGGGCGCTTCTTGGGCGGTGGCATTCACCGAAGATGGAGCCCCGGTCCGCGAAAGCTATGTCAACCTGATCCCCACCAGCGCAGGTGGCACCCACGACAGCGGCTTGCGCGATGGCTTGTTTACGGCCGTCAAGAGCTTCATCGAGTTGCACGGTTTACTGCCCAAAGGTGTGAAGCTCATGCCCGAAGACGTGTTTGCCCGCGCCAGCTTTGTGCTGTCCGCCAAAGTGCTCGATCCCCAGTTTCAAGGGCAGATCAAAGAGCGCCTGAACTCGCGCGATGCTGTGCGATTGGTGTCCAGCTTTGTTCGCCCGGCCCTCGAACTCTGGCTGAATGAGCATGTGGATTACGGCAAAAAACTCGCCGAACTGGCCATTAAAGCAGCACAAAGCCGCCAGAAAGCCGGCCAGAAGGTCGAAAAGCGCAAGAGCTCTGGCGTGGCGGTTTTGCCCGGCAAGTTGACCGACTGCGAAAGCAAAGACATTCTGCACAACGAGGTGTTTTTGGTGGAGGGCGACTCGGCGGGTGGCAGCGCCAAAATGGGCCGCAACAAAGAATGCCAAGCCGTTTTGCCCCTGCGTGGCAAGGTGCTCAACACTTGGGAAGTGGACCGCGACCGCTTGTTTGCCAACAACGAAATTCACGACATCTCGGTGGCCATTGGGGTGGACCCGCATGGCCCCAATGACAACCCCGACATGAGCAACCTGCGCTATGGCAAGGTTTGCATCTTGTCAGATGCCGATGTGGATGGCTCGCACATTCAGGTGCTGCTGTTGACCTTGTTCTTCCGTCACTTTCCCAAGCTCATCGAAGCCGGGCATTTGTTTGTGGCGCGGCCCCCGCTGTTCCGGGTGGATGCGCCTGCACGCGGCAAAAAACCGGCCTCCAAAGCCTATGCGCTGGACGAAGGTGAGCTGATCGCCATTCTTGACAAACTGCGCAAAGACGGCGTGAAGGAAGGCGGCTGGAGCATCAGCCGATTCAAGGGCTTGGGCGAAATGAGCGCCGAGCAACTCTGGGACACCACCCTCAACCCCGACACCCGCCGCCTGCTGCCCATCGAGCTGGGCCCACTGGACAACGCCGCCACCGAAAACCTCATGATGCAACTGATGGGCAAAGGCGAGGCCGCAGCCCGCCGCGAACTGATGGAGTTGCACGGCGACAGCATCGAGATCGATGTCTGATGAAAGAAACCCATGACATTTGACCTGCTTCCCCCCGAAACCTCCGAATCCGACACCGCCCCCCAAGGCGACCATCTGGGCGCTTATGCCCAGCGCGCTTACCTTGAATACGCTTTAAGCGTTGTGAAAGGCCGCGCCTTGCCCGATGTGTGCGATGGCCAAAAGCCCGTGCAGCGGCGCATTTTGTACTCTATGGACCGCATGGGCCTGAGCTACAGCGGCCCGAACAACAACACTGCCGCCAAACCCGTCAAAAGCGCCCGAGTGGTGGGCGATGTTTTGGGCCGCTACCACCCGCACGGGGACACCGCTGCCTACGATGCCTTGGTGCGCATGGCACAAGACTTTTCGCAACGCTACCCCTTGATTGACGGGCAGGGCAACTTTGGCAGCCGCGACGGCGACGGTGCAGCCGCCATGCGTTACACCGAAGCCCGTTTGTCGCGCATCACCAGCTTGCTGCTGGATGAAATCGACATGGGCACGGTGGACTTTATTCCCAACTACGACGGATCGACCGAAGAGCCGCGCCAGTTGCCCGCCCGCTTGCCCTTCACCTTGCTGAACGGTGCCAGCGGCATTGCCGTGGGCCTGGCCACCGAAATCCCCAGCCATAACCTGCGCGAAGTGGCCGACGCTTGCATCGCCCTGATCAAGAACGACAAACTCAGCGATGCCGAGTTGCTGGCCATCATTCCTGGCCCCGACTACCCCGGCGGCGGCCAAATCATCAGTCCGGCCAACGACATTGCCGACGCCTACCGCACGGGCCGTGGCAGCCTGAAAGTGCGCGCCCGCTGGAAAATCGAAGAACTTGCCCGTGGCCAATGGCAACTGGTGGTCAACGAATTACCGCAAGGTGTTAGCTCGCAACGCGTGCTCGAAGAAATCGAGGAACTGACCAACCCCAAAGTCAAAGCCGGTAAAAAAGCCCTCAGCACCGACCAACTGCAGCTCAAGGCCAGCATCCTGAATGTGCTCGATGTGGTGCGCGACGAATCCAGCAAAGACGCTGCTGTGCGTCTGGTGTTTGAGCCCAAAACCAGCCGCATCGAGCAACAAGAACTGATTACCGCCTTGCTGGCCCATACCAGCCTTGAGACCTCGGCCCCCATCAACATGACTTCGGTCGGCATTGATGGCAAGCCCATCCAAAAATCGCTGCGCCAGATGATTGTGGAGTGGGTGAGCTTCCGCCAAATCACCATCACCCGCCGCAGCCAGCACAGGCTAAACAAAGTGCTCGACCGCATCCATATATTGGAAGGTCGGCAGTTGGTGTTGCTCAACATTGATGAAGTGATTCGCATCATTCGTCACAGCGACGAACCCAAACCCGCGCTGATCGAGGCCTTCAAACTGAGCGACCGCCAGGCCGAAGACATCCTTGAAATTCGCCTGCGCCAACTGGCCCGCCTTGAGGCCATCAAGATCGAGCAAGAACTGACCGAACTGCGCACAGAACAAGGCAAACTGGAAGAAATTTTGGGCAGCCCCGCTGCTTTGCGCCGCCTGATGGTCAAAGAGATTGAGGCCGATGCCAAAACCTTTGCTGACCCCCGTCGCACGCTGATTCAGGAAGAGAAAAAAGCCGTGGCCGAAGTCAAGGTGGTGGACGAACCCGTGACCGTGGTCGTGTCAGAAAAAGGCTGGGTGCGTGCGCGCACGGGCCACGGCCACGACGCCAGCAGCTTCGCTTTCAAGGCGGGCGACGGTCTGTATGGCACCTTTGAATGCCGCACGGTGGACACCCTCATCATCATGGGCAGCAACGGCCGGGTCTACAGCGTGCCGGTGGCCACACTGCCCGGTGCGCGTGGCGACGGCCAGCCCGTGACCACCCTCATCGAACTCGAATCCGGCAGCCAGATCGCTCACTACTTTGCGGGTCCGGCCAACGCCACACTGCTGCTGAGCAGTTCGGGCGGCTACGGCTTCATGGCCTCGGTCGAAAACATGGTCTCGCGCAACAAAGCAGGCAAAGCCTTCATCAGCCTGGGCGAAGGCGAAACCGTGTGCGCCCCCAGCCATGTGAGCGGCTCCAGCGCCACCGTACCTGCTGACAAACAGCCCATGCCAGCTGCCACCAGCGTGTGCTGCGCCAGCACGGGCGGTCGCGTGTTGACCTTTGAAATCAGCGAACTCAAAACCATGGAAAAAGGGGGCAAGGGCCTGATGCTCATCGACCTGGAGGCCAAAGACACCCTAGCGGGTGCCGCCGCCTACACCCGCAGCGTGAAGATAGAGGGCATAGGCCGGGGCGGCAAAGAGCGCGAAGAAACCCTGGAAATCCGCAGCCTGAACAACGCCAAAGCCGCACGCGCCAAAAAAGGCCGCGTAGCGGATCTGGGCTTCAAGCCAAATCGGGTGGTGCGGGGGGAGTAAGGCTTTTCTATGCCGTGCCCGGTTTTTTATGTCATAACCGGCCCGACCGGGTATCCATCCCCGCCTAAGTCATGGACCCCCGATCAGGTCGGGGGTGACAGGGCAATACGGGGATGATCCATTCCCCGTGGGAGGCCGCCCCTGCGGCCGAATGCATGCAGCGGCTCAATCAACCACTCGCGAGCAGGGGCTTGTTTCACATAGATTGGCCGACATTCAATCTTCCCCGTGGAAGGCTGCCCCTGCGGCCGAATGCGTGCAGTGGCTCAATCAGACATTCGCGAGCAGGGGCTCGCTTCCATATAGCTAGGTCGCGCCCGAATCAATTGGTCATACCCGGCTTTTTTATGTC
>CAMDXR010000115.1 GCA_945877725.1 Limnohabitans sp. Rim8 | reverse complement strand
TGCGGTGGATCAGCTCTTCACGCTGGCCAAATCGGCGTTGAAAGTGGCGCTGGGGCGCATGATGGCGGCCAGCTTGGCTTGGTCAGGCATGTAATAGCCACCAATGTCCACCGGTTTGCCCTGCACGGCATTGAGTTCGCCGACAATTTTTTGCTCATGCTCGGTCAAAGATTTGGCCAATGGGGCGAACTGGGCGGCCAATTCGGCGTCATCGGTTTGTGCCGCCAACTCTTGCGCCCAGTACATGGCCAGATAAAACTGGCTGCCACGGTTGTCCAATTGGCCGGTTTTGGGCGAGGGGTTCTTGTTGTTGTCCAACAGTTGGCCAGTCGCGGCATCCAGCGTCTTGGCCAAAACAACGGCCTTTTTGTTGCCTGTTTTCAGGCCCAGGTCTTCCAGCGACACGGCCAAAGCCAAGAATTCACCCAAGGAATCCCAGCGCAAATGGTTTTCTTCGACCAATTGCTGCACATGCTTGGGAGCCGAACCCCCGGCGCCGGTTTCGTACATGCCGCCACCGGCCATCAAAGGCACGACCGACAACATTTTGGCCGAGGTGCCCAACTCCATGATGGGGAACAAGTCGGTCAGGTAATCGCGCAAGATGTTGCCCGTGGCGCTGATGGTGTCCAAGCCACGGACCACGCGCTCCAGTGAATAACGCATGGCGCGCACCTGGCTCATGATCTGGATTTCCAGACCGGCCGTGTTGTGCTCGTGCAGGTACATCTTGACCTTGGTGATCAACTGCGCCTCATGCGGGCGGTACTGGTCCAGCCAGAACACCACCGGCATGCCGGAATTGCGGGCACGCGTCACGGCCAGCTTGACCCAGTCACGGATGGCGGCATCCTTGACCTGGCACATGCGCCAAATGTCGCCCGTCTCCACGTCTTGCGACAACAGCACTTCTCCGGTGTTGATGTCGGTGATGTTGGCCACACCGTCTTCGGCAATCTCGAACGTCTTGTCGTGCGAGCCGTATTCTTCGGCTTGCTGGGCCATCAGGCCCACGTTGGGCACCGTGCCCATGGTGCGGGGATCGAAAGCGCCGTGCCACTTGCAGAAGTTGATCATCTCCTGATAGATACGGGCAAATGTGGACTCGGGCATCACGGCCTTAACGTCTTTAAGGCGGCCGTCGGCGCCCCACATCTTGCCGCCATTGCGGATCATGGCGGGCATCGAGGCGTCCACTATCACGTCGTTGGGCGAGTGGAAATTGGTAATGCCCTTGGCCGAATCGACCATGGCCAACTCGGGGCGGTGCTCGTGGCAAGCGTGCAAGTCGCGCTTGATCTCGTCTTGCTTGGACTGGGGCAGGGCGGTGATCTTGCCGTACAGGTCGGCCATGCCGTTGTTCACGTTGACGCCCAATTCTTCGAACAATTTGGCGTGCTTGGTAAAGGCTTCTTTGTAGAAAATCTTGACGCAGTGGCCAAACACGATGGGGTGCGAGACCTTCATCATGGTGGCCTTGACGTGCAAGGAGAACATCACGCCGGTTTTATGCGCGTCTTCGATCTCTTTTTCGTAGAACTCTTCCAGCGCTTTTTTGCTCATGAACATGCTGTCGATGACTTCACGGTCGAGCAAGGAAACTTTGGGTTTGAGAATGATGGTTTTGCCGCTTTTGGTGATCAGCTCCATCTTCACGTCACGGGGACGGTCCAAAGTCATGGACTTTTCGCCGTGGTAAAAATCGCCCGCATGCATGTGCGAAACGTGCGAACGCGATGCTTGGCTCCACTCGGCCATGCTGTGCGGGTTTTTGCGCGCAAACTCTTTCACGGCACGCGGTGCGCGGCGGTCGGAGTTGCCCTCACGCAGCACGGGGTTCACGGCAGAACCGGTGCATTTGGCGTAACGGGCTTTCAGGGCCTTTTCTTCTTCGGTTTTGGCGTTTTCGGGGTAATCGGGCAAGGCATAACCTTTGGCCTGCAACTCCTTGATGGCGGCCACCAATTGGCCCACCGAAGCGCTGATGTTGGGCAACTTGATGATGTTGGCCGATGGCTTCAGGGTCAATTTGCCCAACTCGGCTAAGTTGTTGGGGGCACGCTGCTCGGGGGGCAACAAATCAGAAAACTCACCCAAAATTCGCGCCGCGACTGAAATATCGCTTTCAGCCACTTCAATGCCTGCAGGGCCGGTAAAGGTGCGGATGATGGGCAAAAACGACGCGGTGGCCAGCAAAGGGGCCTCATCGGTCAGGGTGTAGATGATTTTTGATTTTTCAGCAGCCATGGGTACTCTCGTTATCGGTGTGTAAAAAGCAATACGTTATTCGACGGTCTGTCGATTCGTCTCGAAAATCGCCCTTTTAAGGCGGTTTAGCCCATGACTTTATCTCAAAAGCCCCTCTCATTTGCTTACTGACCAGACCCTTGTGGGGCATTGAAACAGCGGGGTCGGTGGCCTGGGCCCCTTTGCACTTCTTTTGACGATCCACTTCGCCATGACGTTGGCGATTAAACTGACACCCCTTCAGACATGCGCCATGCCCAAGAGCCTGGTGCCCGATTGACCCGGCCCGTGCCCCTAAAGGCGGCGGCCAAAACCTAGGAACACCCCATGGGCGCGCAGTGGAAAGCAAAAGGCAAGGCACAAGCAGCCGATGCCAGAGGCAAATTGTTTGGCCGTCTGGCCAAAGACATCATGATTGCAGCCCGCAACGGGGCCGACCCCTCGGCCAATTCGCGCCTGCGCCTGGTGGTGGAACAGGCCCGCAAGGTGTCCATGCCCAAAGAAACCCTGGAACGCGCCATCAAAAAAGGTGCGGGCCTGCTGGGCGATGCGGTCAGCTTTGAGCGCGTGATTTACGAAGGCTTTGCGCCGCACCAAGTGCCGGTGATGATCGAGGTGCTGACCGACAACGTGAACCGCAGTGCGTCTGAAATGCGCGTGTTGTTCCGCAAAGGCCAGCAGGGCAGTTCGGGCTCGGTGTCGTGGGATTTTGACCATGTGGGCCTGATCGAGGCCGAACCCGCCCAAGCCGGGGCCGACCCGGAACTGGCCGCCATCGAGGCCGGTGCGCAAGACTTTGAACCCGCCGACGAAGACGGCATGACCCTCTTTATTACCGAAGCCACCGACCTGGACCTGGTCAGCCGCGCCCTGCCCGCCCACGGTTTTACCGTGGTTGCGGCCAAATTGGGCTACAAACCCAAAAACCCGGTCAACCCAGCCAACTTGAGCGCCGAGCAACTCGAAGAAGTCGAAACCTTCCTGGGGGCCATCGACAACAACGACGACGTGCAAAACGTGTTTGTGGGTTTGGCTGGATAAGCCTCACTCGTTCAGCCTCGGGCCTGATGGGGCACGCCTATCAGGCCTTTTTTTCGCCGTTAAACCCCGCTCAAATAAGTGCATTCGTGCACCAAACAAGGGAAATTCCTAGGAAAAAAATGATTTGTGCACACCTATGATGCGCAAATCTTGCATACAAGATGCCAATACAAATGGCACGGTATTCGCTAGCGATTCAAGCAAAGGAACGCCTGCTTGTGAACTCCAAAGACATTGCCAATCGGATTGTGGAAGCGATCCTGGCCCAAAAGCTGATGCCCGGCGCACGCTTGGGTGAGCAGGCTTTGTCGCTGCTGTTCGACTGCAGCCGCACCCTGGTGCGCGAAGCATTGATGCAATTGGCCGCTCGCGGCATCGTGCAAGTCAGTTCACGCAGGGGTTGGTTTGTAGTGCAACCCTCCAAAATCGAAGCGCGCGAAGCTTTTGAAGCCCGCAAGGTGATCGAAACCGGCCTGATTCGCAGCGCCGGAGCCATGGACAAAACCACGCTCAAGCGCCTCAAGCAGCACATTCAACAAGAGAAAACCGCCCTCAAACAGGACGACGTGGGACGGCGAAGTTTTTTGCTGGGCGACTTCCATGTCTGTCTGGCCGAATGCCTAGGCAACCAACTGCTGGCGGACACGCTGCGCGACTTCACCGCGCGCACCACACTGATTGCCATGCTTTACCAGTCGAGTCACGACGCGGTGAAGTCCTGCCAGGAACACATCGACATCGTGCAAGCGCTGGAACGCGGTGACAAAGAAACCGCCGAGCGACTCATGGCCGAGCACATTGGCCAAGTGCAATCGGCCTTGCAGATCAATGCCGCACCCGCCGACCCTTTGGCCGAGTTGCGCCAAGCATTGGCACCGATGAGCCCTGCCAGCGTCTTGAACAAAAAACAAACCAAAACCCCGGCCCGCCAGACCGCTTTATCCACCCTTTCATCCCCCTCACCTTCCACTTACCTAGGAGCCTTGCTATGAAACTCACGAAACGTCTTGTACTTTGCGCCGCTGTGGCCAGCAGCTTGTTAACCCTGGCCGGAGCCAGCCACGCCCAAGCCGCGCTGGACAACATCCAGAAAACCAATCTGATCAAAATCGCCATCCCGACCGATTTCCCGCCTTATGGCTTTGTGGGCATTGACTTGAAGCCACAGGGCCTGGACATCGACATGGCCAACTACATTGCCGCCAAAATGGGCGTGAAGATCGAGCTGGTGCCCGTGACCAGCGCCAACCGGATTCCTTATTTGCAGACCAAGAAGGCCGATCTGGTCATCTCGACACTGGGCAAAAACGCCGAGCGTGAAAAAGTCATCGACTTCACCTCGGCCTATTCGCCCTTCTTCCAGGGTATTTATGGTGCCAAATCCATCAACGTCAAATCGCTCAATGACCTGGCAGGCAAAACCATCGGCGCCACGCGCGGCGCTTTGGAAGACCAGGAATTGACCAAGGTGGCCCCGGCTGGCACCGAAATCAAACGCTTTGAGGACAACAACGCCACAGTCTCAGCGTTCGTTGCCGGACAAACCCAGTTGCTGGCCACAGGCGTATCGGTGGCCGGCGTGATGATGCAAAAGAACCCGCAGCTCAACACCGAATACAAGCTGCTGCTCAAAGACAGCCCCAACTTCATTGGCGTGGGCAAGGGCGAGGATGCGCTGCGCACCAGGGTGAACGCCATCATTGCCGAGGGCAAAAAGTCGGGTGACATCGACAAAATGGCGCAAAAGTGGCTGGGTCGTTCCGCTGGCCAGTTGCCTGAATAAGCCTTGCCTGGATTTACGGCATGGCCATTGAGTTGGACTTTGCAGCGGTATTGACCGAATGGCCCTTGCTGGTCAAGGGCGTGGCGTGGACAGTGGGGCTCACGGCCGTCTCTGCGGTGCTGGGTTTGCTGCTGGGCATTGGCTGCGCTTGGGTGCGCACCCAGGGGCCTGGCTGGAGCCGACCCGGCGTGGCCGCTTATGTGGAGCTGATCCGAAACACGCCCTTCATCGTTCAACTCTTTTTCCTGTTCTTTGGGCTGCCGGCCATGGGCTTGCGACTCAGCCCGGAATGGTCCTCGGTGATTGCCATGGTGATCAACCTGGGGGCTTATTCGGCCGAGATCGTGCGGGCGGGCATTCAGGCGACGCCTGCCGGGCAGATTGAGGCGGCCATGAGCCTGGCGCTCTCGCGCCTGCAGACCTTTGTCTGGGTGGTGCTGCCGCCTGCCTTGCAGCGGGTGTGGCCTGCCTTGGTCAGCCAGATCATCATCGTGATGCTGGGCTCGGCGGTGTGCGGTCAGATATCGACCGAAGAACTGAGCTTTGCCGCCAACCTGATTCAAAGCCGCAACTTCCGCGCCTTTGAGGCCTTTATCGTCGCCACGGCCATTTACTTGCTGCTGTCGATCGCCACGCGCGCCATGCTGAATTGGTTTGGTCAACGCTTTTTGTTCGGGGGCCGCCGTGGTTGAGTTTTCCCTTTGGGACATCGTCAGCAACCTGTTGTTGGCCGCGCGCTGGACACTGGTTTTGTCCTTGATCGCCTTCTTGGGCGGGGGTTTAGTGGGCTTGGTTTTGCTGGTGGCCCGCACCACGCACAGCCGCAGACTGCAACAAGGCGTTGCCTTGTATGTGCAAGTTTTTCAGGGCACACCCTTGCTGATGCAGCTGTTCCTAGCTTACTTCGGCATGGCCATGCTGGGCGTCGAAACCTCGGCGTGGACAGCGGCGGCCGTGGCCTTGACGCTTTACAGCAGCGCCTTCCTCACCGAAATCTGGCACGGCTGCGTCAAATCCATTGGCAAAGGCCAATGGGAGGCCGCGCAAAGCCTGGCGCTCAATTTTGGCGAGCAGTTGCGCTATGTGATCTTTCCGCAAGCCGCACGCATCGCAGTCCCGCCCACGGTGGGCTTTCTGGTCCAAGTGGTCAAAGGCACGGCGTTGGCTTCGGTCATTGGTTTTGTAGAGCTGACCAAAGCCGGCACCATGATCACCAACGCCACCTTCAAACCGTTTTTGGTCTACAGCTGTGTGGCGGTCCTGTATTTTCTGATCTGCTACCCGATCAGCCTGTATGCACGCTCTCTCGAAGGTCGACTCCATGTCCAACGCTAATGCCACCCCCTCAGCCACCGCAGTCGGGATCTCGGGTCTGCGCAAATCCTTTGGCAGCAATGAAGTGCTCAAAGGCATCGACTTGAACGTGCAGTCGGGCGAGGTGATCGCCATCATCGGCAAAAGCGGTTCGGGCAAAAGCACGCTGCTGCGCTGCATCAATGGCTTGGAAATGTTCCAGCAGGGCAAGCTGACCGTGCAGGGACTGCCGCTGGTCTACACAGACCCTGCCGCCATGCGTCAGCTGCGCCAGCAGGTCGGCATGATTTTTCAGTCGTTCAACCTGTTTCCGCACCTCACGGTGGGCAAAAACATCCAACTCGCACCCGGCTTGGTGAAGCAACTGTCCCCAGCCGAAACCGAAGCCACGGCGCGCCGCCTGCTGGCCCGCGTGGGTTTGGCCGAAAAGTTTGATGCTTTTCCCGATCAGTTGTCTGGCGGACAACAGCAACGCGTGGCCATTGCCCGGGCGCTGGCCATGTCGCCCGGCATCTTGCTGTGTGACGAGATCACCTCGGCGCTCGACCCCGAGTTGGTAGGCGAAGTGCTGGCGGTGGTGGAATCGCTTGCGCAAGAAGGCATGACCCTTTTGATGGTCACACACGAAATGAACTTTGCCCGCAAGGTGAGCGACCGCGTGATCTTCATGCACCAGGGCCGCGTGCACGAGGAGGGCGCGCCCGATGAGCTGTTTGCAAATCCCAAAACACCTGAACTTCAGCAGTTTTTGTCGTCCTTGCACTGAGGCATTGACTGCGCAATATCCGTTGCGTGAAACAACACACTGAAACCATTTGCGCCGAAGCCCAGGTGCACGATGCCGTGAAAGCCATGAACCCACACGCCGTACGGCACCTCTTTATCACCGAACCCAACGGACGCTTGATGGGTTTGTTGTCGCTTGACGACCTGAAATTTGCCCCGGAATGATGGCTAAACCCAAAGCCAAAAAACAACAAACCCGACCAAAAGCCTGGTCGGGTTGACGATGTTGGCAAGCGAAATATCAGGCCACTAAGCGCCGCTTTTGCACCGCCTGCGCCAGCGCTTCCAGCACGGGCACGGTTTGGGCAAAGCTGATGCAGGCGTCGGTGATTGACACGCCGTGCGCCAAGGGCTGGCCTTCTTTCAGGTCTTGTCGGCCTTCGTTCAGGTGGCTTTCGATCATCAGGCCCATGATGCGGCGGTCGCCTGCGGCCACTTGGGCGGCCACGTCGTGCGCCACCTCGATTTGTTTGCTGTGTTGCTTGCTGCTGTTGGCGTGCGACACGTCGACCATGACTTGCGGGGAAATGCCCGAGGCTTCGAGCGCTTTGCAAGCCGCCTGAACATCGGCCGCGGCGTAGTTGGGTTGCTTGCCGCCGCGCAAAATGATGTGCACGTCTTGGTTGCCGCGCGTCTCAAAAATAGCCGCCTGGCCCATTTTGGTCATGCCCATGAAGGCGTGCGGTGCTTTGGCCGCCACCACCGCATCGGCCGCCACCTTCACGCCACCATCGGTGCCGTTTTTGAAGCCCACCGGGCAAGACAGCCCACTGGCCAACTGGCGGTGGCTTTGGCTTTCGGTGGTGCGCGCACCAATCGCCCCCCAGGTCACCAGGTCGCTGATGAACTGCGGGCTGAGCAAGTCCAGAAACTCGGTGGCCACGGGCAAGCCCCGATCCAGGATGTCGAGCAACAGTTTGCGCGCCATCGCCAGGCCCTGGTTCATGGCAAAACTGCCGTCCAGGTGCGGGTCGTTGATGTAGCCTTTCCAGCCCACGGTGGTGCGGGGTTTTTCAAAATACACGCGCATCACGATGTGCAGGTCTTGGGCCAGCCGGTCGGCCTCGGCCTTGAGCAACTCGGCGTAGGCCATGGCTTGGTCATGGTCATGAATGGAGCACGGGCCCACCACCACCACCAAACGGTCGTCCCGACCTTGCAGCACATTCGAGATGTCTTGCCGCGAGCGCAGCACCAACGCCAGGTGTGCGGGCGATGCGGGCAGTTGTTCCTCCAACAAGGCGGGGGTCATGAGGGGGCGAACCGAAGCGATGCGGGTGTCATCGATGCGGGTTTTGTCTTGAGTAGAAAGCATGGGGGTTACCAAATATTGGGCAGATTAGGCAGATTAGGCAAAATAGGCAGCCAGTTTAAAGGCTCCAACATGTCCACCACGCTTCTTGCCACCTTGCCCCCGCCACAGCTTGAACACCTGTGCGACCTGGCCGTGACCATTGCCCCGCCAGTAGAGGTAGGCCACACGCCTGCCGGTTTGCGCCGCATGATCCCGATCACGGGCGGCACGGTGACCGGCCCCCTGGTCAATGGCAAAGTGCTGGCGGGGGGGGCCGACTTTCAGTTGATTTTGGCGGGTGGCACGCAGGCGCACTTGGATGCCCGCTATGTGATCGAACTGGACGACGGCAGCCGGGTGTTTGTGCAAAACA
>CAMDXR010000114.1 GCA_945877725.1 Limnohabitans sp. Rim8 | reverse complement strand
AACCTTTCACCGACGTGATGGACACTTCGGTGGCCGACTTGCTCAAGCACGTTGCCATGTCCAAGTTGCCTTGAGCAGCGGACATTGAACGTTTAGCCTGATTAGAAGAATTGAGAGAACACACATGATGGACACCACCAGCTGGATGACGATTTATCCGGAGATCGTGTTGCTGGTCATGGCCTGCGTGATCGCGCTGGCCGACCTCTTCGTGAAAAGTCCGAAACGCACAGGTACTTATGTGCTGACCCTGCTGTCATTGGGCGGCGTGGCCTTGTTGCACGCTTTCGCGGCCGATGCCGGTCAGACGCTTTATGGTTTTGGCCGTTTGGTGGTCAGTGACCCCATGGGCCACTGGCTCAAGTGCTTTGCCACCCTTGCGGTCATGGTCACACTGGTTTATTCACGGCCTTATGCCGCTGACCGCGACATGTTGCGCGGTGGCGAATTGTTCAGCCTGAGCATGTTTGCTTTGCTGGGCATGAGTTTCATGATCTCGGGCCAAAACTTCATCGTGATGTATCTGGGCCTTGAGTTGCTGACTTTGTCCAGTTATGCCCTGGTCGCTTTGCGCCGTGACCACACGCAGGCCACTGAAGCGGCCATGAAGTATTTTGTATTGGGTGCCATGGCCTCCGGCTTCTTGCTTTACGGCATGTCCATGATGTACGGCGCTACAGGCAGCCTGGAGTTGTCCGAGGTTTTCAAAGCCATTGCTTCGGGACAAGTTAAACATCAGGTTCTGGTGTTTGGTCTGGTATTCATTGTGGCGGGCTTGGCCTTCAAGATCGGTGCTGTGCCTTTCCACATGTGGATTCCTGACGTTTACCAAGGGGCCCCCACTGCCGCTACTTTGATGATTGGTGGTGCGCCAAAATTAGCCGCTTTCGCCATCATGGTGCGATTGTTGGTTGAGGGTTTGTTGCCATTGGCTTTTGACTGGCAGCAAATGTTGTCCTTCTTGTCGATTGGCTCTTTGTTGGTGGGTAACTTGGCAGCCATTGCCCAAACCAACTTGAAGCGGATGTTGGCTTATTCGACGATCGCGCAAATGGGTTTTGTGCTGCTGGGATTTGTGGCCGGCGTGATCAACGGGCAAAGCACCTTGGCTGCCAACGCCTACAGTTCGGCCATGTTCTACATGGTGTCTTATGTGTTGACCACTTTGGCGGCTTTCGGCGTCATCATGTTGTTGGCCCGTCAAGGATTTGAGAGCGAGGAGATCACCGATCTTTCAGGCTTGAATCAACGCAGCCCACTTTATGCGGGCGTGATGGCCATTTGCCTGTTCTCCATGGCGGGCATTCCTCCTATGGTGGGTTTTTATGCCAAGTTGTCGGTCTTGCAATCCTTGATTGTTTCAGGTCAAAGCTTCTACATCGGCTTGGCCATTTTTGCGGTGCTGATGTCGTTGGTGGGTGCTTTCTATTATTTGCGCGTTGTCAAAGTCATGTACTTTGATGAGCCTGTGACCGCCACCACTGTTTCGGCAAGCACCGATGTGCGCGTGGTGTTGTCTGTCAATGGATTTTTGGTGTTGGCTTTAGGCATCGTGCCTGGGGCCCTAATGTCTATTTGCGCCGATTCCATTGCGCGGATGTTGGCCATCTGACCCTTTATCGCTGACCATGTCCACTTCTGTGCAAATAGGTTTTCTGGTGTTGTTGGCATTGCTGGCGGCTAATTTGCCTTTTGCCAACCAACGGATTTTCTTGGTCGGACCCAAGAGAGATTCGAAACCCTTGTTTTGGCGACTTGCCGAAGTGGTAGTGCTTTATTTTGTTGTCGGTGCTGTGGGTTTGGGACTCGAAAAACATGCCGGTCAGATTGCGCCGCAAGGGTGGGAGTTTTACGCCATCACCGGCACCATGTTTGTGACACTGGCGTTTCCGGGTTTCGTTTACCGTTACCTGATGCATCGCAAACATTGATGGTTCTTGGTTCTTCGCCATTGAGCCACCTCCCCATGTCTGACGATCATCTGATCGAACACCGGGTCAGCCAAGAAGAACTGCTGCACGGAAATTTCCTGCATGCCTACCGCGACACGGTTCGCCTGCCCAACCAAAGTCTTGCAAGCAGAGAATATGTGGTCCACCCTGGTGCCGTCATGATCATTCCTTTGCTTGAGACGCCCGATGGTTTGCGCCTGGTACTAGAGCGTCAATATCGCTATCCCGTGCAGCAAGTCATGATCGAATTTCCGGCGGGCAAGTTGGATGCAGGAGAAGACCCTTGGTTGTGTGCCCAACGCGAGTTGATGGAAGAAACGGGTTACACCGCCCGCCAGTGGGCGCGTGCGGGTGTCTTGCATCCGGTCATTGCCTATTCGACCGAGGTGATCGAAATCTGGTTTGCCAAAGACCTCAAATCAGGTGCTCGAAAATTGGATGCAGAAGAGTTTCTCGATGTCTTCACGGCATCGACAGACCAATTGATGGCATGGTGTCGCGACGGGGAAGTGACCGATGCCAAAACCCTCACCGGGGCGCTTTGGGTGCAAAATATGTTGGCTGGCCACTGGCCGCTTAACTGGCAAACATTACCCTGAAGCATTCACCCCATGAAAGTACTGGACCTTCAATGTCCACAGGGCCACAGCTTTGAAGGCTGGTTTGGTTCTCAAGATGATTACGATGCACAACGTGCACGGGGATTGGTGACGTGTCCGTTTTGCAATGACAGCGAAATAACCAAGATGCTGTCGGCTCCCCGGCTGAATTTTGGGCATGGCATTGCACCGGTTCAGCCGCAGGCTGAAAATTCGACTCAAACCTCTGTCACCGCCTCGGCCAAGCCGGTCGCTGCTGAACTGCCTAGTCCGGTGCCCCCCGATGTACAAACCTTAAAGCACATGCAAGCGGCCGTGTTACAAATGGTGCGTCATGTGATGGCCAATACAGAAGATGTGGGGCCACAGTTTGCAGAAGAAGCCCGAAAGATTCATTATGGCGAGCGTGAAGAACGCAATATCCGGGGGCAGGCCACTCGCGAAGAAACCGAAGCACTGATAGAAGAGGGCATTGACGTGATGTCCTTGCCGATACCGGAAAACCTCAAGGGCCCACTGCAATAAGTGCAGATCCAGTGCCTGTCGGGTGAAGGCACTGTCGGATGGGCAATGAGCCCCTGCTTTCGAACGAATACAGAGGCCAGACCGCATGAAACACGCACTGCATATTGATGACGCTGAGGTCGAATTGACCGCTATTCGCGCGCAAGGCCCTGGGGGTCAAAACGTCAACAAAGTGTCCAGCGCTATTCAATTGCGTTTTGACGTCTCCGGTTCTTCGTTACCCGAAGATGTCAAAGAACGTTGGCTTCAGTCGGGCGACAACCGCCTCACGCAAGAGGGTGTGTTTGTTCTGAAAGCGCAACGCCACAGAACCCAAGAGGCCAATCGGGTTGACGCTTGGGCGCGACTCTATGAAACGCTTGACCAATACGCCAAACCGCCTAAACCCCGCAAGGCCACAAAGCCCACTTATGGATCGGTGCAGCGCCGTTTGGAGGGGAAGGCCATCAAATCCAATCTGAAATCTTCACGCAGACAAGGTTCGGTGGAGTGAAGCTGAGGCTTTCTGGCCAAGTCGAGCCCCTGCAAGTTGCGATTATCCGAGGGGCGACATTTATGGCGGTTAACGTGTCCATAAGCCTAAAGTGCAAAACGTTGCTGGATACAATTTCTGACAGTATTTTTGTTTGAAAAAAAGTAACATAGAGCTAATTTGTATTCATAAGGAATTTTTATTCATTCAATTAAGAAAATTGTTATTTTGATATTTTTAATTAATTAATCGGATTTTTATGAAAAAATTATGGTTCTATTTGTTGGCCTTTGCCGCACCTGCTGCATTTGCCATTGCGCCTGATCAGGTGTGTTTTTACGAGCATGGCAACTTCACGGGTCAGAGTTATTGTGTCAGCAGGGGAGAGTTAGGCTCATCTCATGCCAACATGCCGGAGGGATGGCATGACAGGATTTCTTCCATTCAAACAGGCGATTACGTCAACGTTGAGGTGTTTGAGCATCCAGGTTTTCAGGGTTTAGCCATGGTGTTTGAAGGAAACCATGGCTGGCTTAACCAAGCAGAAAATACGATTTCTTCATTCAGAATTCTCGGCAGAGATAACCCTGGATTTTGTATATTTGAACACTTTAGCTTTGCAGGCAAAAGACATTGCCGCTCCCATGACGGAACAGATTTTACGGTTGATTTGAATGCATTAGGCTTTAATGACATAGCCTCTTCCATCTATGTTCAAAAAAATAATCACAATATAAAAGTGATTGGCCATGAACATAGCAATATGACGGGGCAGCAGTGGAATCACAGCGAAACCAGCACATGGTTTCCCAATGACAATACACTTTCATCATTAACTGTAACAGCTGCTGCTAAATTATGTTTGCATGAACATGCGAATTTCCGTGGGCAGCAATGGTGCATGCGCCACAATGGGCAAGACATTTATATTCCCAATCTTGCAGGAACATGGAATGACTATATTTCATCCATGGCGATTCCACCTGGGCATAAAGTTACTGCATTTAGAGATGTTAATTATCAAAATAAAATAGGCGAATTCACGAGTGATACACCATGGTTAGGCGTTAACAATGATTCCATTTCATCATTTATCGTCAGTTCCATTGTCAAATCGACAACACCAGCGGCTGCTAAGTATGGCGATAAAACTTGGGCCAATTACCATTGGCTAGGAGCACACAACGCTCACGTCAATACGGGTGAAGATTGGTGGGTGATTGCCAATCAAGAAAAAAGTTATGAAAATTTATTGAACAGCGGTGTTCGGGTCTTGAATCTTGATATCCATGATTCAACTTCACGAGGCAATCGCGATGTTTATTTATGCCACGGTTCGTGCTGGGGATGGCTCGGAACCAACTATGTGTCTTCCATGCCGACATTCCGGGTGGCACTCAATCGTATTGGAGCTTGGTTGCGTCAACACCCGTTGGAAGTGGTGACGATCACGCTTGAAGATAATGTGGATTACCGTGCCTTGTTTGATGCCGCACTAAGAAACGGTCAAGTGGGGGATCTGCTCTTTAATCCGCATACAGGACGAACGGGTGGTCAGTGGCCAAAATTGTCGAAAATGGTTGAAGACAATAAAAGACTGATTATTCTGACCAGCAAATCATCGAATGCAGATGCTGCCAACGGAATTGGTTACGACAGAAATTATTTAACCGAAAACTATTGGAGTCTTGGTTTTTGGGGCAACGATACAGGATGCTGGGCGCGTTGGAATGGTTCACCTTTAAGTGATACGAGTAAAGCATTTCACATGTCTCATTTCCGTACAAGTGGCAGTGTGGTCGGAGCAGCGATTGATAATTCATATTCAAAATTATCCAACCGTATTAACAATGAATGTTTTAACGCATCGGGTGGTCGATTGCCCAATATTTTGCTGCTTGATTACGTAGATATCGGTGCAGGCAAGCAAATGGTGGATGAGCTGAATCGAAGAAATTAATAATAAATTAACTTTAATAAATCTATCAATCGCTCTTGGGATTAATTTCCAAGGACGATTTTTTTATTCCAACAACTCAAAAGGGCATGGGCTGAGAACAATCACAAATTGCGGAGCGTCATGGCAGTTTGCAGCACTTGTGTCAGCGCCTCAGGTGCATCGGCTTTAACCACGATTCGTTCAGGCATGCTTCGCAGCCAGGTGATTTGACGTTTTGCCAGTCGTCGAGTGGCAAAGATACCCCGTTCAAGAATTTCTGACTCGGGCCAGCCTTCATCCAGTCCTTGCCATGCCTGGCGGTAGCCCACGCAACGCATTGAGGGCAGATCGGAGTTCAAGTCGCCTCGCGACTTCAATTTTCGAACTTCGTCCAGAAAACCCGCAGCCAACATTTGTTCAAAGCGCAGGGCAATGCGTTGGTGCAGCCAAGTCCGTTGATCGGGTTCGAGGCTGATGACCGGAATGCGCCAGTGGGGTGCATGGGTTTTGGCGCTTTGGTGAAAAGAGGACAAGGTTTTGCCGGTCGCAGACCACACTTCTAGCGCCCGACCAATGCGCTGGCTGTCGCCGGGGGCCAGTCTGTCGGCAGTGAGCGGATCAACTTTTGCCAAAAGTGCGTGCATGGCCGGCCAGCCCAGACTTTCGGCTTGTTGGTGAATTTGCGCACGTATTTGCAAGTCTGCAGCCGGGATGTCGTTCAGCCCTTCCAGCAAGGCCTTGAGGTAGAGCATGGTGCCGCCGACCAAGAGGGGGGTTTTGCCCCTAGCCTGAATGTTTGTGATGAGTCGGGCAGTATCGCGGGCAAATTCTGCAGCGCTGTAGCTTTGACTGGGATCGAGAATGTCAATCAGGTGGTGCGGAACCTGTGCTTGTTCATCAGGGCTGGGCTTGGCGGTGCCAATGTCCATGCCTCGATAGACCAAGGCTGAATCCACAGAGATGATCTCTGCGCCTCCTTGAGCGCGAAGTGCCTCGGCCACGGCCAGTGCGGCGGCGGTCTTGCCACTGGCTGTGGGTCCGACAATCGCGATGGCATCGGCTTTTTCAATCTGCGCTGGTGTTGACCGGGTCAGTGGCTTGAGTGTCATGAGCGGCAGACCAGTCACACTGAATTGAGGGCGTGCACCGTGCTCAAGCACGAACGGTAGCCGGGGCCAGAAGCTGGTTCGGAACTTGAACCGGGAGAGACTTGCCGTGTCGCTGAACCAGGGTCCAGGCGATACCCGCAATGAGCACACTCAAAAACAGCATGCCGTGGGCGAGTGCAAAGACGGGATCATCCATGTGCGAGCCGAGAAAAGCCCCCACGAAAAACGCGCCGAGCATCATCAAAAAACCGTTCAAGGCCGAGGCGGTTCCGGCGCGCAAGGGAAAGGGCGAGACGGCACCACTTTGGCCGCAAGCTTGGTGCACGCCATGGCCCATCATGAACAGGTACATGGGCACCATGATGGCCCAAGCGCCGTACCAATCTTGTCCCTGTCCTGCGTAGGCCAGAGCGGCCATGCTGCAACCGCCTGAAAGGGTGAGGATGGCCGCAATGCCCACCGTGCGATGCACGCTGGTTCGGCGCAGCATCCAGCGGCACCAGAAAGTGCCCACAATGTAGGACAAGGACATGCTGAGCATCAGGAAGCCGTAGCCAGTTTTGCTGTACCCCATGCTGCGCGTGAAGACAAATGAAGAGCTGGCTAAAAAGGTGAACAGCCCTAGGTATGAAGCAGACGATAAGGCGCACCAAGTGACGAAAACGGGGTGTCGCAAGATAGCCAGATTGGCCTTCACCAGCGCTCGCCATTCCAGCGCAAGGGGGTCAGGCCGCGCCAGGGTTTCCTGAAAACGCCAGAGCAGCAAGCCAAAAGTGCTGGCACCAAACAAAGCCAACACGAGCAAGGCCACACGCCAGCCCAAGGCGTCGGTCAGGATGCCGCCTATGGGGGCACAGGCGCAGGCGATGATGCCTAGGCCCGTCAGGGCTTGCGACATGACATGCGCACCCTGCAAAGGTTGAAACAGGTCGCGCACCACGGCCCGAGCAGCCATCACTGCCGCTCCCATGGCCACGCCTTGCAAGGTTCGACCTGCAATTAACCAGCCGATGTTGGGGGCCAGCGCGCAAGCGATGGAAGCCAACACATAGGCCCCCATGCCCCAAAGCAGAATGGGGCGACGGCCAAATCGGTCGGACAAGGGACCCCAAACCAATTGCGAAAGACCAAAAGCCAACAGCAGCGCTGTCAGGGTGAGCTGGGCCTGTCCCATGCTGGCACCCAAAACTTCGGTCATTGCGGGCAGAGCAGGTAAATACAGGTCGGTGGTGACGGGTTGTAAGCCCAGCAGCAAGGCCAACAACAAGACGATGAGCCTGGGACTCATGCTTTTAGGCTTGACATCAATGCCCATCAGCGACCCCGCAAAAACAGTGCATCCAGATCGCGCATGGACATTTGTCGCCATGTAGGACGGCCGTGGTTGCACTGGTCGGAGCGCTCGGTCTCTTCCATCTGACGCAGCAGGGCATTCATCTCGTCCAGGGTCAGGCGGCGGTTGGCTCTCACGGCGCCGTGGCAAGCCATCGTGGCCAGAATTTCATTTTGGGCGCGTTGCACCACGGTGCTGGCATCGTGCTGAGCCAGTTCGGCCAGAACACTGCGGGCCAGTTCAACGGCATCGCCTTGCGCTAGGCTGGTGGGCACAGCCCTTACGGCCAGGGTTTTGGCAGACAGCGGCGATATTTCAAGGCCCAGTTGTTCCAGTGCCTCAACGCAGCTTTCGGCGGTAGCCACTTCGGTCGGGTTGGCCGCAAAGGTGGCCGGGATCAGCAGCGGTTGGCTGGCAATGCGCGGACCTTCACCCTCTGCATTGTTGAGCTGGTTCTTAAGGCGTTCGTAGACGATGCGTTCGTGCGCAGCGTGCATGTCCACCACCACCAGACCTTGTTTGTTTTCGGCCAATATATAAACACCGTGCAACTGCGCCACGGCGCGACCCAATGGCCATTCGCCCTCAGGCAGGGGAGTCGCTGGGTTTGTAGAGAGGTTTAAAGTTTCTAAACCGTTTGTATTGGCTTCTTTACCGGGGCTGGCATTGCCTCTTGCGCGAGCCTGATGGATCCAATCCGGTGCTGCCTGTTCTTGTGCTTCGTTGGGGTTTGATTGTCGTTCCGGATTCCACAGTGCCTTCAAGTCGGCCATGGCTTGCTCGCCATCGACACGCGGGCGAACAAAATCTGCGGGTTTGTAGGCGGGCGCATGGAAGCCGGATGGGCTTGGGCGCGACTCAAAAGCCATGCCGCCCTGTTGCCAATTAGCCGATTCGGGCAAGGCTTGAGGCCCAGGGCCGGGGTT
>CAMDXR010000113.1 GCA_945877725.1 Limnohabitans sp. Rim8 | reverse complement strand
AAGTGGCAGGCACTTACGAAGGCAAGCTGCAAATTACCAAGATGAACGTCGACGACAACCGCGACATTCCTGCCAAATTTGGCATCCGTGGCATCCCGACCCTGATGATTTTCAAAGACGGTCAACTGGCCGCCACCAAAGTGGGCGCCATGAGCAAATCTCAATTAACAGCATTCATTGACCAGCAATTGGCTTGATTCTTAAACGATTGGCAGCCCGAACCTCAGGAGCTGCCCCTGAAAAACCGGGCAATACATGCCCGGTTTTGTTATTTGACTCACCTTAAAACCTGTCATAATTTCCGCTAGGCAGTCCTAAAAGGGACGAACGCCTTAATTAACGGAAGCACCAGACCCCAAACCCGGGCGGTATCCGATTAGCAACACTTCCACCCGGTTATCTGAAAACGGTCCCCCAACGGACCGTGTCGACACAGGCCAAACTCCATGCATTTGAACGAACTCAAGGCACTTCATGTGTCCGAACTCCTGAAGCAAGCCGATACCCTCGAAATCGAGAACACCGGCCGCATGCGCAAACAGGAGCTGATGTTTGCCATCATCAAAAAACGCGCAAAAGCAGGCGAACAGGTGTTTGCCGACGGCGTGCTCGAAATTCTGCCCGACGGGTTTGGCTTTTTGCGCAGCCCCGACTCCAGCTACACCGCCAGCACCGACGACATCTACATCAGTCCCAGCCAAGTGCGCCGCTTTAACCTGCACACGGGCGACATGATCGAAGGCGAAGTGCGCATCCCGAAAGATGGCGAACGTTACTTTGCCTTGACCAAGCTGGACCAGGTCAACGGCGACCTGCCCGAAAACAACAAGCACAAGGTCATGTTCGAAAACTTGACCCCACTGTTCCCCAAGGAGCAGATGCGTTTAGAGCGCGACATCAAGGGCGAGGAAAACATCACCTCCCGTGTGATCGACATCATTGCCCCACTGGGCCGTGGGCAGCGGGCCTTGATCGTGGCACAGCCCAAATCAGGCAAAACGGTCATGATGCAGCAGATTGCACATGCCATCACAGCCAACTATCCCGATGTGCACTTGATGGTTTTGCTGGTGGACGAGCGCCCTGAAGAGGTCACTGAAATGCAACGCAGCGTGCGCGGCGAGGTCATTTCATCCACTTTTGACGAACCGGCATCGCGTCATGTGCACGTCGCCGAAATGGTGATCGAACGCGCTAAACGCCTGGTTGAGTTGAAAAAAGACGTGGTGATCTTGCTGGACTCGATCACCCGTTTAGCCCGTGCCTATAACAACGTGGTCCCTTCGTCGGGCAAAGTTTTGTCGGGCGGTGTGGACGCCAATGCCTTGCAGCGCCCCAAGCGTTTCTTTGGCGCAGCACGCAATGTCGAAGAAGGCGGTAGCCTGACCATCATTGCCACGGCCTTGGTGGATACCGGCAGCCGCATGGACGAGGTGATTTTTGAAGAGTTCAAGGGCACCGGTAACTGTGAAATTCACTTGGAACGCCGTTTGTACGAAAAGCGCGTGTTCCCGGCCATCAACCTGAACCGCAGCGGTACACGCCGCGAAGAACTGCTTTTGTCGCCAGAAGTGCTGCAAAAGACCCGGATACTGCGCCAGTTCATGTACAACATGGACGAAATCGAGGCGATGGAGATGGTCTTGAAGAGCATGAAGGCCACCAAGTCCAACGTAGAGTTCTTCGACATGATGAGACGTGGCGGCTGATACCCTATAATCGACAGGTTTTGCGGAAAGTGCACTCAGATAGGCTGCAGTGTGGCTACCGTAGCGAAAATAAAAGGATTTCCCCATGAAAACAGGCATTCACCCCAACTACCGTGAAATTTGCTTCCAAGACATGTCCAATGGTTTCAAGTTCGTGACCCGTTCATGCGCCAACACCAAAGAAATGATCAAGATGGAAGATGGTCGCGAGTTGCCTTTGTACAAGCTGGACACGACCAGTGAGTCACACCCCTTCTACACGGGCACACAAAAGTCTGTTGACAACATGGGTGGCCGCGTGGAGAAATTCCGCAACCGTTTCGGCAAGACCACGGTCACCAAGTAAATATTTGGTGTCCCCCCAAGGGCAGCCCGGGCAACCGGCCTGCCCTTTTTCTTTTTTTCTCCTGCGGTGCCTGATTTTTTGCCATCTATGGCCCCCAGGCGACCCGCGCTGGCACCCGTGACCTGATATCTTGTGAACCTGTGAACCACCCCACGCCCGCCATCGTTACCCAAAGTGCCGCTCGAAGACTGCCGCGACTGGCCCTTCTTTTGTTGTGCGCTGCTTACGTCTTGCCGGGGTTTTGGGGCAGAGACCCCTGGAAAGGCCAAGACGTTGAGGCCTTGGGTTACATGCTGCAACTGGCCCAATCGGGCTGGGGTTCAGGTGTTAGTTGGCTTAAACCCACGCTGCTGGGCAGCCCCGACAACAACCTCGCCCTGTTGCCTTATTGGTTAGGCGCTGCGTTCATCCGTTTAGCGCCAACGGGACTAGATGCTTTTTTTGCCCGTTTACCTTTTATAGGCATGCTGGCGACCACCTTGGCTGCGACCTGGTACGCGGTTTATGCATTGGCTCGCCACCCGGCCGCGCAACCTGTGGCTTTTGCTTTTGGTGGTGAAGCCAAACCCGCAGACTACGCTCGGGCCATGGCCGATGGCGGTTTGCTGGCTCTGATGGCCTGTTTGGGTTTGGCCCGCCTGTCTCACGAAACCACCCCCGCCCTGAGCCAGTTGTGCTTTGCTTCATTGCTGTTTTTTGGTCTCGCCACCGGGGCACGTCACCGCATTCAAAGTGCCACCGCTGTGCTCGTGGGCATGCTCGGTTTGACCTTGTCGGGCGCCCCCACGGTAGCGCTTTGGCTGGGCATTGGTGGCTCGGTCCTGTGCGCGTCAGCACAGCCCGATCCAAGTCAGCGCCGTTTGACCATGCTCGATTTGGGTCTGTTGGCACTCATTTGCCTGCTGTGCATCACCACCGCGGGTGCCCTGGACTTGTGGCGCTGGCGTGTGGTGCCGCACAGCATGGTGGACCTGCACATTTTTGCCAAATTGCTTGGCTGGTTTACCTGGCCTGCTTGGCCCTTGGCACTGTGGTCCGTCTGGCGTTGGCGCAGCCAACTGTCTCGGGGTTGGCGCTACCCCCACTTGGGCTTGCCCCTTTGGTTTGTGATGGTCACCGTGGGGGCGACTTGGTTCACCGGCTTGACCGACAAGGCCTTGCTGACCTCGCTGCCCGCTGTCGCCACTTTGGCCGCGTTGGCACTGCCCACGCTCAAGCGCAGTCTGGGGGCCTTGATCGACTGGTTCACCTTGTTGTTTTTCAGCCTCTGTGCGCTCGCCATCTGGGTGGTCTGGGTGGCCATGCAAACCGGCACACCGGCCAAGCCAGCGGCCAATGTGACCCGCTTGGCCCCCGAGTTTGTGCCTGAATTTTCAATGGGAACCTTGGCATTGGCGATACTGGCCACACTGGCTTGGGCCGCCTTGGTCAAGTGGCGCACGGGGTATCACCGTGCGGCCATCTGGAAAAGCATGGTGCTTCCAGCAGGCGGTGCCGTGCTTTGCTGGTTGCTGCTCACCACTTTGTGGTTGCCCCTGCTGAACTATGCCCGCAGTTACGCCCCTCTGGTGCAAAAAGTGACTCAAGTTACCGGTCCCATAAACTGCATTCAATATGCAGGCATCAGCAAGGCGCAAGGGGCGGCTTTTATGCACCACGCACGCGTCAGCCTGATGCCCATGACGACCCCGCAACCCCAGTGCAACTGGCTGATCTTGGACAACGTCAACCGATCTTTGCTGTCGGACAAAATCAAGTCCATGGGCTGGATAGAACAAGCAGCCATCAAACGCCCCACGGACAAAGATGAAACCTTGGTGATTTTCCGTGCGGAAAAAGCTCCCGTTTCACCCGCAGACAAAGCGACACCCTGATCCATGTCCGAGCTGCGCATCATTGCCCGCCATGCGGCAACCGTTTTGGTGGGGCAATTGGCCGTGATGTCCTTTGGCATTGCTGACACGCTGATTGCGGGTCACTACAGCCCACAGGCGCTGGCCGTTCTGGCCTTGGCATCATCGATTTACATCAGCATTTATGTGGCACTCAATGGCCTGATTCAGGCCCTGCTGCCCATTTGGGCCGAACTGCACGGGGCCGGTCGCCAAGCCGAGGTCGGAAAATCTGTCAGGCAAGCCCTCTACATTGCGGCGGGTACATCGGCTTTGGGCATGAGCGGCTTGTGGTTTCCGGACTTATGGCTTTCAGCCACAGAGGTCCCGCCCGACCTGTGGCCCGATGTGCGGGCTTATTTGCGCATTTTGGCGCTGGCTTTGGTGCCCTCTCTGCTGTTTCGCATGTACAGCACGCTGAACCAAAGTTTGGGATACCCCCGATTGGTGACCTGGCTACAGGCCAGCGCTTTGTTGGTCAAAGTGCCGCTGTCCTATTTTTTGACCTTCGGGGCGGCTGGCTTTGAAGGTATGGGCGTGGTGGGCTGCGCCTGGGCCACCCTGATCGTCAACACCCTCATGCTGCTTGCCGGCCTTTGGTTGCTGCGCACCCAAGACATTTACCAAGATTACCGTTTGTGGCAGCGCCTTGAAAAACCAGATTGGCCCGTGATACGGCGCTTTTTATCTCTGGGCATCCCTGCCGGCCTGTCCATCATGGTGGAGGTCACTTCTTTCACCCTGATGGCCTTGTTCATTGCACGCTTGGGGGCCGTGGCCCTGGCCAGCCATCAAATTGCCGCCAGCCTGGCTGCCGTTCTTTATATGGTGCCGCTGTCTTTAGGCATTGCCAGCAGTGCCCGCACAGGGTACTGGCTGGGTGCGGGTCAAGTTCTCAAAGCCCGGCGCGCCGCTTGGCTGGGCATCGGCTTGGCCATCGCTGCGGCTTTGCTGGGGGCAGCGATGCTGTTCTTTGGACGCGAGGCTCTGGCACGGGCCTTCAGCAGCGACCCCCTTGTGGTGCAAGCCGCCACAATTTGGCTGGGTTGGGTCGCGCTCTACCATCTAACCGACGCGGTGCAAGCGGTCTGCGCGTACTTGTTACGCTGCTACCGCATCACGGTCATGCCCTTGGTGATTTATGCCGCATTGCTCTGGGGTGTGGGTTTGTACGGCGGCTATTGCTTGGCCTACCAAGGCATCGACTGGGCGGGTTGGCCCCTGCGCGCCAGCGTCGATACGTTCTGGATCACCAGCACAGCCGCCTTGGCGATTGTGTCGCTGCTGTTTGCGGCCATGGTCTGGCGGGCCACGAAGCCTCAATGGGTCCATTAAATGGGCTAATGAGTGGACCATTAAGTTGCCCATCAAGTAAGCCATCAAGTGGGCCATCAAGCGTAAGTTGGCTAAGCCTCCAGACTGACTTGCATGAGCAATACGATTTGATGTTGACAAGTTGTTGCCTGAAAACCGCTTGATCGTCAAAGCTTCAAGATGCGTTATGGTTGAGGCTCAATTTACTTTGCACCCCACCCAGCCATGATCCTAGAACTCGCCGACATCCGCATTCAGCCCGGCAAACACGCCGCCTTCGAAAAAGCCATTGCACTGGGCCTGAGCTCAGTGATTGCCAAAGCCAAAGGCTTCAGAGGGGCCAAAGTCAACCATGGCATTGAAAACCCCGAGCGTTACGTGTTGCAAATCTTCTGGGAAACACTGGAAGACCACACCGTCGGTTTTCGCGAGTCGCCCTTGTTTACCGAATGGCGTGCCATCGTTGGCCCCTTCTTTGCAGGCCCTCCGCAGGTCGAGCATTTCGAGCTGACATACGCTTCAGCCTGAAGTTTGGCCAAGCCCCTGAAGGCGCGAGCCGCCAGATCAGGGGTTTTCGTGGCCTTGCACCAAACGCTGCAACATAGGCACGAACTGCTGCTGCTCCTCGACTGATAAGGGCGACAAAATTTTTGCCTGGACAATGGCCACCTTGGCCTGAATCTCGACCATGGCCTGCGCGCCTTGGGATGTGACCACCAAAAGTTTGCGTCTTTTGTCGGCAGGGTCGGCTTGCCGGACGATCCAGCCCTTGGCCTCCAGACGCCCGATCACCGAACCCGATGTGGCGGGATCAAATGCCACCCTTTTGGCCAAACTCACCTGGTCAATGCCGGGACTGTCGAGCAAGGCATTAAGCAAGGCAAATTGCACAGGCGTAATGTCGGCCTCTGCTAAGTGCTCGGCAAAAATAGCCACGGCGATTTGGTGGGCACGCCGAATCAAATGTCCGGGGGTGGCGGTCAGATCGATGCTTTTGATGCGGGAATGTCCATTCATTTCAAATTCTTCAAATCGTGCAGATTCATTGGATCGGGCAGCAAGGATAAGGTCGATATCGGGTGACAAAAATTGATTGGAAAAATACCGCTTGATGTTTTGATCGAATTTACCTTACGCAAGCACCTATGCCTTTAATAAAGATTCCTATTAGACAACTTCTTGGCTGGGCTTAGAAAGCCACTCTCCAAAGGTAAGTTGGCAATGGTCATAAAAGCTATTTTTTCAGCCTAGCAAATTACGCCTTTCCGAGTCGCAATGAATCAAACAGATTTCACGCTTTAAAGTGCCTTTTGCACTTTGAGTGCTTGACGTCACCCCGAGACCAAAACCGAGCGTTAGCTCGCCAAGCATTTGAATTTTCAAGTCACATACAAGGGTTATCACCCTCCAACATTATGAGGATGGTGCAAGTCCCCCGAAACACAGAAGATCAATCCCAGTGCAATTTCGCACAAAAAAGTACCCCTAATTGAACATCGGACCCATCTTATGAACGCACCCTCTACGCGCCGGGATTTTTTGAAAACAACTGGCGTTATATCTGCTTGCACTTTACTGGGCACAACAGCAACGGCCTGTGGTGGCACTGCAGTGGGCGCGGCGACGTTAAGCGCTGCAGAACAATTCGAACTGACAGCGACACAAGCTTTATCGGCCTTAAATGCCAAGTCCATGACCGCTGAGGCTTACGTTACCAATTTGATTGCTCGCGGAGAGTCATTGGAAACACTGAACGCAATGATCACTTGGGACAAAACCAAAGCTATCGCAGCAGCCAAACAAGTGGATTCAGACCGCGCTGCTGGCAAGCCGCTTGGCTCATTGGCCGGTTTACCCATTGTGATCAAAGACAACATCAATACGCGCGGTATTAAAACCACCGGGGGAACCAAAGCACTTGAAAATATAGTCCCCACAAAGAACGCCCCTTCGGTTCAAAAATTGCTGGATGCAGGAGCCATTATTTTGGGTAAAACCAATTTGCATGAATTGGCGTTCGGCGTCACTTCAACCAATTTTTATTTGGGAATCAATGCGGATGGAACTGCTAAAAAGCCCTGTAAAAATCCCTACAACACCGCGAAAATTCCAGGTGGATCGTCTGGAGGCACGGCCGTTTCCATTGCGGCTCGATTCGCACCAGCCGGACTAGGAACAGATACAGGGGGATCTTCACGAGTACCTGCTGCTATGTGCGGTATTGCAGGTTTTAGACCCTCTGTTGGAGATGGACTCAATAAAGGGCGCCGTTATAACGATGTCAATGCGGTCGTGCCAATTAGCCACACACGCGATACGATTGGCCCCATGGCAAGGACAGTGGCGGACATTGCACTGATTGACAGCGTCATCACAGGTTCCGCAATACCCGCCCCCTCTAATTTGAAAGGGCTTCGATTTGGTATCCCCTCTTCACTTTGGTCCAATTTAGAACCCGATGTGGAAAAGGTCGTAATGTTGGTGAAACGAAAGTTAGAGGATGCTGGAGTTATATTTGTAAATATTGATACCAGCGACCTTCTGCCACTTAATGACAAAATCTCATTTCAAATTGCCCTGCACGAGCCGATTTCGGATATTCCAGCATATTTAATGGAAACCGGTTATCCCAATATCAGCCTGGCCGATATTAATGCAGGCATCAGCAGTCCCGATGTGAAAGGTGCATTTTCCGCAATTTTAGGTGATGTTTTTGGGAATAGCTACAATGACGCACTGACTAATTTTCGTCCACAACTCCAAAATATTTATAAAAATTATTTCTCAAAAAATAATTTGCAGGCATTATTCTTCCCAACAACTCCGATAACTGCATCTGATATCAACGTTACGAAAGGCTCCGACAAGGTCATTATTAATGGCGTCAGTTTAGATCAATTTGGAACAATTATCCGAAATACAGATCCTGGTAGCAATGCAGGAATTCCTGGTTTATCCATCCCTGCTGGCTTGACCGACAGCGGTTTACCAGTGGGCGTAGAGATAGATGGTGTACTTGGAAGTGATGTTCAGATCCTTAGTATAGGCATGGCAATGGAAAAGGTGCTGGGGTCTTTAATTTCACCTAAACTTTAATCACAAAGCGACTTTTAAAAATTGATTAAACGCATAATAATATTTAAAATAAAAGTAAAAAGGGAAATTTTATATGTATTTTTCAAAAAATAAAATAAAAGATCTTTCCAAATTATTTGAAATATTATCAAGCGATCATTTTGGAAAGGATATTCGAACAGACATTGGAAATTTAATTCTATCCATTTTAAATGCACAAAATTTCGCAAGCTTTATTTGGAATAATGAAACTGACTTGTTCGATTCAGCAGCAAGACTAAACATGTCCGAAAAAAATATTCAAAACTATATAAATCACTATCAATTCAATGATCCTATTACAAGTAAATTACAAAGATTCAAAAAATCCACCTTGGTGACTGATGTCATTAACCATGACGATCTTAAAAGAACGGAATTTTTTAACGATTTTCTATCTTGCGACGGCCTATATTGGGGCATAAATTTTTACGCATGGGATAACAAAAACAATATTGGAGATTTGCGTATCTGGCGAGACAATAAACATGAAAATTTTAATTCTGATGATATGCTTTTATTAGATATGATTGGTTCAGCATTTACATCTTATTTAATTCGTACAAATTTTCAAAAACT
>CAMDXR010000112.1 GCA_945877725.1 Limnohabitans sp. Rim8 | reverse complement strand
TTCGCGAGCAGGGGCTCGCTCCTACGAATAGCTGGATGTGTTCAAGCATTCGCGAACAGAGGCTCGCTTCCACCAACATAAGCCCGCCATCGCCACCTGTGTGTCAGACGCCAGACTGGACTGCCCTGACAATTGGGGCATGAGCTTGTTACCTGATTTTTCTTCGCGTGAGCGGCGTGCGCTTTGGTTGCTGTGGACTACGCCCGCGCTGTGGTCCGTCAATTACATCGTGGCCCGCATCGCGCCCGGCGTGGTCGAACCCCACATGCTGGCGCTGGGGCGCTGGGCTTTGGCGGGCTTGGTTTTGAGCGTCATTGCCCGCAGCGAACTCTGGCGCGAGCGCCGCAGCACCTGGCAAGCCGCCGGACAATACCTGGCCTTGGGCACCTTGGGCATGGTGATTTGTGGGGCCTGGGTATACCAAGGCGCACAAACCACCAGCGCCATGAACATCGCGCTCATTTACGCCGCTTCCCCCGTGCTGATTGCGCTGGGGGCCGTGCTGTGGCTGGGCGAACGCTTTTCTTGGCGTCAAGGTTTGGGCGTCGTCATTGCCATGCTGGGCGTGTTCCATGTGGTGGTTAAAGGCCAATGGCTGGCATTGGCGCAGGTGGAATGGGTCGCGGGCGATGGCTGGATCGTGGTGGCCATGGTGTCTTGGGCTGGGTTTGCCTTGCTGCAAAAAAAATGGTCCAGTCCATTGGGTTCCACAGCGCGACTGGCGGCCATTTGCATGGGCGGCGTGGTGGTCTTGCTGCCCTTTAGCCTCTGGGAATCATGGCAAGCCACCACCCCGGTCTGGAGCACGCAAGCCACGCTGTTGGTGGTGGCGGCGGCCTTGATTCCAGGCGTTGGCGCTTATTGGTCCTACGGGTTTTGCCAGAAGGTTTTGGGGGCCAGCCGAGTGGCCGCCAGTTTGTACTTGGGCCCTTTGTATGGGGGCCTGAGTGCTTGGCTGGTGTTAGGCGAGTCTTTGGGTTGGCACCATGTTTTGGGGGCCTGCCTGATCTTGCCGGGTATTTATCTGGCCTCACGCAAGTGAGGGCGGCGCACTGGGCTTGTTGGCTTTAGCGCCGGTAAATTCGGGTGGACTCACGCACCACCAGTTCGGCTGCCACCAACTTGGGCGGTGGGCTCTTCTTGTTCAGTAAATCGAACATGGCATTGGCGGCCGAGGTGCCGATTTCATACACCGACTGCCTGACGGAAGTCAGTGGGGGCAAGGTAAAGGCCGAGTGAGGCAAGTCGTCAAAGCCGATCAGGGACACATCTTCGGGTACGCGCAAACCGGCGCGGTGCAAAGCCAGTCGGGCACCATAAGCCATCTGGTCGTTGGCCGTGATGACGGCGGTGAATTGCGTGCGAGACTCCAGCAAGTTGTTCATGGCCCGGAAGCCACCAGTCTCCTGAAAATCGCTGAACACCACCAGATCTTTGTCGGTCACCATCTCTTTTTGTGCCACCTCGCTCTGATAGCCCTGCAAGCGTTGGCCTGCGTCCGGGTGATCTAGGGGGCCAGAAATAAAGGCCACCCGACTGTGCCCCAGTGCATGCAAATGCCGCACGGCCAGACGCGCGCCCTCAGCGTTGTCAAAATCAATACTGAACAAGTTTGGCGCGGCGAGTTGCCTGCCCGTGACCACCACAGGCACCAGGGCGGCCATATCGACCAAGGTCTCGTCAGCGAGTTTGCCGGTCAGCACGATGATGCCGTCGACCTTGCGCTCTTGCAGCATGAACAAACGGTTCTTTTCTTCGGCCTCATTCCAGTGCCCGCTGACAAACAAGGGCACATAGTTGGCCTTGTGCAACTCGTCTTCAATGCCGCGCAGGGCTTCGCCGTAATAAGGGCTGTCTATGTATTGCGTGAGCACCCCGATGCTCATGGTGCGCCCACCCGCCAGACTTCTGGCGGCAGGGTCTGGGCGAAACCCCAACTCCTCAATCACCGCCTTCACCAAGGCCTGCTTTTCAATACTGACCTGGGCCGTGCCATTGAGAATGCGCGACACCGTGCTGGGGGAAACGCCCGCACGCTCGGCCACCATGGTCAGGGTGGCGCGGGCGGGGCGAGGGGAACTGAGGGCTGCGTCTGCCGACGTTGGGGCTGATGCTTTGGTCTGATCTGTCTTTTTAGGCATCAGTCTAATTTCTGTGTCGGTTACTTAGCGGCCCATTATTACTTCAAGCAATCAAGCCTCAGTGTTGAACTGCTACTTATTTAGACCAATAAATAGCATCTACAACGATAGGAATTTGACTGCTGCTTGTTTTTCCCGTTTTAACAAAACGATCAGCAATCACAAATGGATTGGTCACCTTGGTCATGTCCAAAACCGCTGCAGAAGAATTTCCCATACCAAAGGCTGGTGCACCCGCTGCTCTGATCAGGCTGATGGGTATAGAAACTTGTTGCCACTCACCATTGTTTCGATACCCATGATCACCCGGATTCAGTACCAGGTAAACGTCATACAAACTGCTGTCAGCGGCTGTGCCCGTCAAAAATCCCACCTCTATTTTTCCCGGATAAGTGGTCTTGATACTGAAATTCAATCGGCCAGAATCGGTATTGAACTGACTCAAATCCTCTGGATTGTTGTTGATTTCAAAGGTCATGCCCCATCCCCAGTCCTTAGGCCTGGGTGTGATTTGCATCGCATTGGCGCCATCCCCGCTGCCCGTATTTGCGACAACCGCTGCGACCGAAGTGGCGCCATTGTCCCAAGCATTCATCGCAGGCGTGACCGAGGGTTTGGCTTCTCCAGTGACCGCCACATCGGCATAAACGGTGTAGCGTGCGGCACTGACCGTACCGTTGTTTTGAACGGGCACGTAATACGCGGCCTGTGACGCATCACAACTGCCTGCCTCGGCCACAAAGTCGCTGCTCAAACCTTGCACTGCACACCGGGCTTGCCTGTCCACATTGAACAAACCCCACTTGTCGTCACTCCCCTTCCAGGGTTCATCGAAGGCAGCGAATAAAACCACATTGGAGGGTCCGCCCAACGACTGTTTCCAGGCTTTCAGGCGCTCCCAATACATTTTTTGATTGACCGGGTGAGCCCTTTGAGTTTCATTGCCCGAGGGGACAGCTTTCCACCCGGTTTCACCCACCACAATCGGCATGGCCGAAAGGCCCAAGCTGTTGAGGTTGGTTTTAACAGCGTTAAATTCTATTTTGGCCCGATTAATCGCTGAATCCATCATGGCGGAGGCCCTCAGGTTTGCCGCCACACTTGTTTGTCGCCAATCCCATAACGTTGGGTTGTAAACACTGTCGATCAAAGGGTAGGTGTGAAGTGCCACAAAGTCTATAGCCCGAATCACAGAGGTTGCATCTTGCTGACCTGTTTCTTTGGCCAGGACGGCCCAATTTTCATCCGTGGTCACGGGTTGTGTCACGCCGTTGCGAACAGTTTGGATGTAAGTGGTCAATTGCGCCGCCTGTTGGGGATGGGCGGTCCAGGAAACCAAGGTTTCATTGCCTACGCTAACGGCCAGCACGGTTGAGCGGAAATCTCTGGCCAAAGCGATTCCACGCGCAATTTCAGCTTGGTTGAAGCTGTCAGCATTGCTGGCAATCCAAAGACCCAGCATCACTTTCAAGTCCAGGTTTTTCTCTGTGATCACCTCCAAAATTTTCTTACCAACCGCATCCGAACTGTCAAACAAACGAATCAAACCGATCCCTGCCTTTAAAAGCAGACGCAAATCCTGCTCAATCATGTCCTTTGTGATGACCTCGGCATCTCTGTTGCTGGTTCTGTAGGGTGAATAAGCTACCGCTTCACGTTGAGTAAACGCCTGTGGCAACGACCTTAGTTGTGTCTGTTGGTTGTCTGTGCCCCCCCCGCCTCCACCCACATCCCCGCCCGCGCCGCCCCCGCCACCACACGCCAAGAGACTCATGGCCAGTAAGACCATACTGGCCCCTTGCTTGATGCGGGTAAGGCTATTAGTCATTGCCGAATTTGCGTTCATTTTTTCTTTTAATTAGTAAGTGAATACCCAGCCTAATCCGCCCCAATTGCCAGACTTGGCAACCCGTGAATCGACGCCTGTGAATGCTGCATGACCTGGCATGCTCAAAGGCGCAAAGCCTTTCTTGCCAAAATTAACAACGCCTGCAAAACCATAAACCGCGAAGCCGGGCTGGACTTCATAGCCCACACCCAATGTGTTGAGCAGCATCGTATTGGACTGGCCACGGTCCACTGGATTTTTGGTACTGGCTTTGCCTAGGTAAACCATGCCTGTGTTCACATTCCATTTCGGAGCAAATCTGTACACGGCTCCCAAGCTTATATCGGTCGAACTGGCGCTGTAGGCCTTGTTTGTTGCCGCGTCCACACCATCAACGTTGAACATATCGTTCCACAATGCATTGGGATGCACATAATCTGTCACCACCGCCTTGGCCCCACTCCAACGGTTGTGCCGGATACCGCCATACAAATCTGTTTTGGTGTTGAGCTGGTACCGCGCCATCAACATGACAATCGATTGCTTGTTGCCATCCACCAACAAAGGTTTTCCACTTTGATCCAAAAAGGGCGCAGTGGTAGTGGCCGCCACAAATGGTGCGTGACCCCATGCGACAGCTTGTCCATTGGTCCCTGACTGTGCTATGGCATCAAGGGTCAAAGGGCCTTTGACATATTTCGCATACAACTCGAAGAACTCTGGCTTGCGCACCTTGTAGTTTGCGTCGCCTGCATCGTGGGTCAACTCTATGTGCAGATCTCCATTGGCAACATCCATCAAAGGCAAACCTACTCGTACGGCCCGCTGCAACAATCCATAGCCCGCGCCACTAGAACCCCAAGAGTCGGCAATGCCAATGTTGGTTCCGTAGGGGTAATCGGCCACACTCCAGCTACGCGTAGGAAAGGCGCCAATCTGAATGCTCCCGTAATTTTCATGTGACAGCGTGACATTTTTCTCGTACATCACCCCTTTGATATCCGTTTCGCCGTCACGCAATCGCTGACTCAGAAGTCCCTTAGCCTTGAATCCTTGCCCGAGATCAAACTCTTTGGTGCCCAAGTACGGCTGAAACAAAGTCACGGTGCCTTGGGCAGTTCCATATCTCTTGCCTTCCGCAATAGCATCAGCCCATGGCCGATGACGTACTTCACCCGCAATAGATTGACAGTCAGCGCATTGGTTGCTGGTTCTGGATATTTCTGCTTTGGCAAACCCGGTCAAGGTGAATGGGCCGAAGTCGATTGCGAAAGCACTTTGGCTTGCAGCCATGCTCAAACCCAACAACCAGTAAGCACTGTTTTGACGGAGAGACTGCGGAATTTTGTTGAGGTTATTCATGGACGGGTTCCTTTTTAAAGCTGTTTCTTTGGTTTTTTTGAAAGCGCTTTCAATAGCGTACCCTTGCCACTCCACGCTGTCAACTTAATAGTATTTGGGTTTTCCCTAGATGCTTTTGACAATTTTTGTGATTATTAATGGAAAACCCCTAAACACATTGAAAGCGCTTTCATTAACATCGTGCATAGCCCAAAGACATCGAGTTAACAAGCCAACCATGCAACATGCCTTCCGATTTCTGACATTTACGCTCGCGATTGCTGGCTTGCAAATTTCATGTCTCGCCGTAGCCCAACCCACCGCCAAAGTGGGTGCAGGACAGGTCTTGTTGGCACCTCGCACTGCTGACAATTCACCCCCACCGGCGATTGGGCTGACTGACGCGATGAAAAAACAAGCCGTGGCCACGAACCAGTGGTATTCGGGCTTGACCTTCAGCCCCAAACCGGAAGTGTTGTTCGCTCATCCCTACACCGTGAAGGCTCCGGTATCCGGTTTCGAGTTGGCCTTGCCCACTCGCCAGGTGATTGCCACCGAACGCAAAGACACCGAAATTCATTACCCACATCGTTCACCTTTGGTCATTGCGCCTGTAGCGTTTAAAGCCATTCAAGGCAAATTGGCCAAAGCCAGCGACTGGGCCATTGACATCTCCATGGGCTCCGGTGCAGAACGTTTCGATCTGACCGTTGCACATGGCAGCCCGTATGTTTTTGGTCGCATCAGCCAAGGCCCGGTGAGCTTCCACACCGCAGATCAATCCCAAAGAACACAGCTCAGTTCGGATGATCGCGTACTAACCCTGACCAGTGGTGGGCAAACCTTTGCCATATTCGGTCCCAGTGGCGTGCGCTGGGAGCAATCTGGCAAACAGTGGTTGGCACATTTGCCCCAAGGTAAAGGCTATTTTTCTGCTGCAGTATTGCCCGACAACAAGCCCGAAACACTGGCCCTGTTCACTCGCCATGCCTATGCTTTCATCACGCAAACCCAAGTAACCTGGCAATTCAACGAGACCACAAACGCAGTCAAAACCGAGTACTTGGTCAGCACCGAGGTGATGGAGGGCAATGAATCGCAAACCCTGCAAGGGCTTTACCCACACCACTGGCATCAAAATGCCCAGGTCTCAGGAAAACTGGTGGGCCAATACGAGTCCATCCGTGGGGCCATTAAGTTGTTGCCCAGCAACCAGTTTTCAACCGAGTTGACCTACCGTGGTTTTGTGCCCCATTGGCCCGGCCTCAAAAATCACCCCCGCAACGACGAACTCAATACCCTTTTGAGTGCCGACGTTCGCAATGCCCGCCGCAACATGCTGCAAATTGGAAACGGCCCTTACTGGCAAGGCAAAGGTTTGCAACGCATCAGCAAAGTCATGGATGTGGCCGAGCAACAAGGCGATGCCGATGCCACCAAGCGTCTGCAAAGCTTGCTCAAAGGGCGCATAGAACAATGGTTTTCGGGCAAGGACCGGAGCACTTATTTCCACTTAGACAAAACCTTGGGCACGGTGCTGGCCTATCCGGAAGAATATTTTGCGGTCGAACAGATGAACGACCACCATTTTCACTACGGCTACTGGATCCGCACCATGGCCGACTTGGCCCTGCGCGATCCCGAGTGGGCATCGGATGCGCAATGGGGGGCCATGACGCAATTGCTCATTAAAGACATTGCCACAGCCGAAAGAGGACGCGCCGATTTCCCCTTTCTCCGCACCTTTGACATCTACGAAGGCCACTCTTGGGCATCGGGTGTTGGCTTAGGTGATTTGGGTAACAACCAAGAGTCTTCTTCAGAGGCCATCAACGCTTGGTCTGCTTTGATCTTGTGGGCAGAAATTCGGGGTGACAAAGCCCTGCGCGATTTAGGCGTCTACCTTTACACCACCGAAATCGAAGCCATTCGTCACTATTGGTTTGACGTGCACAACCTGGTTTTTGCACCCGAATACAAAAACAAAGAAGTCAGTATGTTGTTTGGCGGTGCCTACAAACACAACACTTGGTGGACCGACGAACCCCGGCAGATCAAAGGCATCAACCTGTTGCCCATCTCCACTTCATCCACCTATCTTGGTTTAGACCCCGAACACACTCGTCGCAGTCTGGCCACCCTGCCAGAAGACACGCGTATTTTTGAATCGCGCGGTAAACGCGCCAACCCGACCGACATGTGGCAAGACCTGTTTGCCAAATACATGGGCCTGACCGACCCGGCAGCGGCTTTAAAAATGTGGGATCGCTGGGGTGCTGTTGAACTGGGCGATACCCGCACCCACGCTTTGCACTTTTTGCTCAGCCTCGAAAACATGGGCCCGCCAGATTTCAGCGTCACGGCCGACCATGTTTTGCACTCGGTGTTTAAACGCGCTGACGGACAAAGAACCTACCTCGCCTACAACACCGCCAACACCCCACGCACGGTGAAGTTCAGTGACGGGCAGGTGCTAGAAGTACCCGCTAGAAGTCTGGCCCAAGCCCAACGGCAAGCCAGTCGCTGAGTCAAATAAGCAAATTATCAAATTTTTTATTTGCACAAAATTGAAACCGCTTTCAATATTACCAACCCAAAAGGAGACCTCGATGATCAAATTAACATCCAAACTCACGGCATGCGCCATCGCGGCAACTGCATTTCTTACGGCCTGCGGCGGTGGCGGTACAACGCCTGATACCACGGCACCTACAGTCACCATCACGGACAACGTTACAGCAGCAACGATGACCTCTGGCGATGTGACATTCACATTCACTTTCAGCGAAGCCGTCACCGGTTTCGCCGCTACTGATGTGATGGTAACCAACGGCGCTAAGGGCACGTTCACCATGGCCCCAACCGGTCTGAGCGCTACTTTGGTAGTGACACCAACCCCAAATTCAAGTGGCAATATTGGCTTAAGCGTAGCAAGTGCTTCATTTGCAGACACTGCAGGTAACAACAACACAGCTGCCGCTACGACTTCCCAAGCATTCAATACAGTTACCGAAACACCCTCAACCAACTTAATTACCAATGGTGACTTCAGCAACGGTTCGACTGGATGGAGTGGTAATGCTGCTAACGTGAGAACAGGGGAGGCTTTCAACTTTGCTGATGTACCAACCGCTGGTAATGCTTATGATGTAAACCTCAAATATGTTTTAGATATCCCAGCATCGGGTGTTACATACAAATTGAAATTCAAGGCTTGGTCTGACAGAAGCAGAACAATGGTTGCAGGTATAGGACTTAATAGCGATCCATGGACAAATAAAACAGAAACCGTTAATTTAACGACATCAGAACAAAGCTTTGAGCTGACATTAACCTCTAACTTCGCAAGTTCAAATAGTCGTATATTATTTGATTTGGGTGCAGCGGTGGGGCAGGTATTAATTGACGATGTAGTTTTAGAGAGGGTTACCAGTACCCCTGTTGCCTCTTTTAGCAGCTTAACGTTTGACGAAGTCACTTCTCCCACGCTGACACCCTTTGGCGTCAATACCGCTCCGCCTGAAATTGTTACCGACCCGACAGGCGGGACGAACAAAGTATTGAAGGTTTATAAAGTGCCTGGGTCTGAACAATGGGCCGGTGTGACTGTTTCAACAGCAGCCGCAGACTCTGTAGGCACAATTCCGTTCACTGCAACGGCTAAAACAATGACTTTGCGTGTTTACAGTCCTGCTGTAGGCGTAC
>CAMDXR010000111.1 GCA_945877725.1 Limnohabitans sp. Rim8 | reverse complement strand
ACCAGATGACGGGCTCGGTGCCATCGTGGCCGTGTTCATGCCACAAGCCCGTGGGCGTCAAAATCAGGTCACCCCGGCTCATGGGGCATTTTTGGCCTTCCACTGTGGTCCAAGCGCCTTCCCCCTCGACCACCATGCGCACTGCATTGGGGGTGTGGCGGTGGCTGGGGGCCCACTCGCCGGGCATGAGCAATTGCATGCCCAGGTAAATGGCAGCGCTGGCCTGCATTTTTTCGAGCCCGTGGCCAGGGTTGGCCAGCACAAGCACGCGGCGCTCGGCTTTTTCTATGGGGGTGAGCTCACCGGCTTTGAGCAGCAGGGGTTTGATGTCCTTGTAGGCCCAGCAAGTGGGTTGAGTCTGGCGAGTAGGCACTTTGGGCGGCATCACACCGCGCAGGCTGGGCCACAGGGGCACCAGGTTCAAGTTGCGCATGTCTTGCACAAAGTCTTTGGGCAGGTCTTCTAAGCGTCCGAGATCGTTCATGTGGCGGGTCTCCTTCAAGCGTTATGGTGTGCAGCGTCTAGGCAGTTACCTACGTTCCAGCCATAGAGCCACTCCATGGCATCGTAAAAACGGTCGGCGCTGCGGCCGCGCCAGAGGTCGTTGCGCACCAAGCGTTCAACCCCCTTGGCGTGGTAAATACGGCCCATTTCGCGGCTGGACAGCACAATGCGCGCCGTGCGAGCCACACGGGCACGTTGGTACAGGTCGAGTGCTTGGGGCCAGTTGTTGTGGGTTGTGCGCAGGGCTTCACCCAGTGTCACGGCATCTTCCATGGCCATGCAAGCTCCTTGTGCCATGTATTGGGTGGTGGGGTGGGCGGCATCACCCAGCAGGGAGACCCGGCCATATGTCCATTGGCCAATGGGCTCGCGGTCTGCGGTGGCCCAGCGTTTCCAGGTTTTGGGCAAGTCGATCAGTTGGCGAGCTTTGGGACAAATGCCCTGAAAGTAACTTTGTACTTCTTCCTTGCTGCCCTCGGTCACGCCCCATTCTTCTTGTTGTCGGCTGTGAAAAGTCACCACCACGTTGTATTGTTCGCCGCCGCGTAGGGGGTAATGCACCAAGTGGCAGTTGGGACCGACCCAGATGGCGGCTGCGTTCCATTGCAAATCGACCGGGAAGTCTTTTTTCTCCACCACGGCACGGTACACCACATGGCCGGTCACGCGGGCCGGGTCTGCCACAAATTGCTCGCGCACCACCGATTTCACGCCGTCAGCGCCGATCAGTGCCACGCCTTTAAAAGCCTTACCGTGTTGGTCGTACACCGTCACGCCTGTGTCGTCTTGTTCGATGCGCACCACCCGAGTGGAAGTATGAAACTCAACCTGACCAGTTTCCTGGGCACCCTCGAGCAAGGACAAATGCACATCGGCGCGGTGTATCACTGCGTACGGGTTGCCAAAGCGTTGGCGAAATTTTTCATCGGTGGGGATTTTCCCAACCTGATACTCATCCACCGCATCGTGCATCACCATGTAATCGGTGTAGACCGCACGCCCACGGGCTTTTTCGCCAATGCCCAAAGCGTCAAAAGCATGGAATGCGTTGGGCCCCAATTGGATGCCTGCGCCAATCTCACCAATTTCCGGGGCTTGTTCCAACACGATGACATGAAAGCCCTGTCGCACCAGCGCCAAAGCGGCCGCCAAACCGCCAATGCCGCCGCCAGCAATCAGGACAGGAAGAGATTTTTGTTCAGTGCTCATGGGTTTCCTTTAGCAGGGAGTTGCATGCAAATGAATGGCATTTAATAAGTATACATATTAAATTTGCTTTGCGCTATTGCTTTTTGAAACCTGAATTGAGCTCAAGAGTCCGGCAAACCAACTAGAATTCACCGACCGATCGGTTGGTTAATTCAGGCAAGCCGGGTTTGAACCTCACAGAAAGCGCATTTATGACACAAGTTTTGCAAAGTTTTATTGGCGGTCAATGGATCGGGCAGCAAGCCGCGCAAGCCTTGCGCAGCGCCATCAACGGGCAAACGATTGCCCAGACCCATGCCGAGGCCATCGACTTTGGCGATGCCGTGCATTACGCGCGCACCGTGGGCTTGCCCAATTTGCTGAAACTCGATTTTCAGGAGCGCGCATTGCGTCTGAAAGCCCTTGCCAAATACCTGGGTGAACACAAAGAACTGCTTTACGCCGTATCGGCCCACACCGGGGCCACGCGGGCTGACAGCTGGGTGGACATTGAAGGGGGCGCGGGCACTTTGTTTGCCTATTCAAGCATCGGCAGCAACGAGTTACCCAGTGGCAACCTGATCCATGAAGGCCCGGCATTTCCTTTGGGTAAAAAAGGCGGCTTTGCGGGCACACACATATTGGTGCCACGGCGGGGCATTGCGGTGCACATCAACGCTTTCAACTTCCCGATTTGGGGACTGCTCGAAAAGTTTGCCCCCAGCTTTTTGGCGGGCATGCCCTGCATTGGCAAACCAGCCAGCGCCACCAGTTACCTGACCGAGGCCATGGTGCGTTTGGTCGAGCAGTCGGGCATCTTGCCTGCGGGTGCCTTGCAACTGGTGATTGGCTCCACGGGTGACTTGCTGGACCGGCTGAACGGATCAGATGTCGTCACCTTCACGGGCTCGGCCGATACGGCGGCCAAGCTGCGCGTGCACCCCAATGTGGTGAAAAACAGCATTCCGTTCAATGCCGAGGCCGACTCGCTCAATTGCGCCATTCTGGCGCCCGATATGACCCCTGATGACGAAGAATTTGACTTGTTTGTGAGGGAAGTTTTCAGGGAAATGACGGGCAAGGCCGGGCAAAAATGCACCGCCATTCGCCGCGTTATTGTGCCCAGGCAGCACCTGGATGCCGTGGCTGAAAAACTCAAAGCCCGACTGGCCAAAGTGGTGGTGGGCGACCCTTCGGTCGAGGGTGTCAAGATGGGCGCACTCGCTTCGCATGCCCAGCAAGCCGACGTGGCCGAACGCGTCGCCTTGTTGCGTCAAAGTGCCGAACTGGTCTTTGGCGGCGGACATGACTTCAACCCCTTGGGCGAGGGTGTGGCCCAAGGCGCTTTCTTTCAGCCCACTTTGCTGCTGTGCCAAAACCCACTGCAAACCGACAGCGTTCACGACGTCGAGGCGTTCGGCCCGGTCAGCACCCTCATGGCTTATGAAGGCCTGGACGAAGCGCTGCAATTGGCGGCTCGCGGACAAGGCAGTTTGGTGGGCACGCTGGTGACCAAAGACCCGCAAATTGCCGCTTGTGTTGTCCCTGTGGCCGCTGCTTTGCATGGCCGTTTACACATTCTTGAGCGCGAATCGGCCGTGGAATCCACGGGCCATGGCTCACCGCTGCCCTCTCTCAAGCATGGCGGCCCTGGCCGTGCTGGTGGCGGCGAAGAACTGGGCGGCATTCGGGCGGTCAAGCACCTGATGCAGCGCACCGCCTTGCAAGGCTCGCCCACCATGTTGGCGGCCATCACAGGCGAACATGTGCGCGGGGCCAAAGTGATTGAAACCGGCACTCACCCCTTCCGCCGTTATTTTGAAGAATTGCAAATTGGCGAGTCCCTGCTCACCCATCGGCGCACTGTAGGTGAGGCCGATATCGTGGCCTTCGGGGGCTTGTCTGGCGACTATTTCTACATGCACTTTGACGAAATCGCGGCCAAGGAATCGCCTTTTGGCAAGCGCATTGCGCATGGTTACTTTGTGCTTTCAGCCGCTGCGGGCCTGTTTGTCTCGCCCGCGCCCGGTCCGGTGCTGGCCAACTACGGCCTAGACACCTTGCGGTTTGTAAAACCCGTGGGCATTGGCGACACCATTCAGGCACGCCTGACCGCCAAACGCAAAATTGACCGCAACAAAAAAGATGCCAATGGTGTGGGGCAGGGCGTGGTGGCCTGGGATGTAGAGGTCACCAACCAGCTGGGTGAAATGGTTGCCAGCTATGACATCCTGACCCTAGTGGCCAAAAAGGGCTGAAATCCTGTCAAATAAACAAGGACTGTCATGAATTGGTATGACCGTGTGGTGTTGCCCTATCTGATTGATATGGCCTGTAGCATGCCCATGGTTCAGCAACAGCGTCGCCAAGTGGTCCCCGGTGCGCATGGTCGCGTGCTGGAGATTGGCATGGGCACCGGGCGCAATTTGGCGTTTTATGACCGCAGCCGTGTGACCCGTCTGGTGGGTGTGGACCCGGCTTTGCAAATGCACCGCCTTGCTCAAAAACGCAGTCGCCAGGCCGGCATCGAGGTTGAACTCATGGGGCTCTCTGCCGAGCAATTGCCGACTGAAGACGCCAGTTTTGACACCGTGGTGTGCACCTACACCCTCTGCTCGATTCCTGACGCTGCGCAAGCTTTGAGTGAGGTGCGTCGGGTGCTGGTGCCCGGCGGCAAATTGCTGTTTTGTGAACATGGACGGGCCCCTGATGCCTCGGTGCGCCGCTGGCAAGACCGCTTACAACCTTTGTGGGGGACGCTTGCAGGTGGCTGCCACTTGGGGCGTGACATTCCCGGCCTGCTGGATGCCGCAGGTTTTGTCTGCAAAACCCAATCGGCGTATCTGGCAGGCCCCAAGCCCATGACTTTTCATTATTGGGGCGAGGCACAGGCCGCCTGAGTTTTCGCCTGCAGGGATAATCCACTGCATGAGATCACCCATAGCCGTTGTAGATGTTGACCGTTGCGAAACTTGGACCCGATATCGGGCAGGTCTTTGCGACACATGTGCGGCTAATTGCTGCACCATGCCGGTGGAGGTCAAGTTGGCCGACTTGGTGCGGCTGGACTTGGTAGACCCTTTTGAGGCCGAGCACGACGAGCCCAAACAGATCGCCAAACGCCTGACCAAAGCCGGGGTGATCGAGCACTTCAACTTCAAAAACAGCATTTTTAGCCTGGCCCGCCGAGCCAGTGGCGACTGCCAGTTTCTGGACGCCAAAACCCGGCGCTGCACTGTGTATGAAAAACGCCCCAATACTTGTCGCTTACACCCCCAAGTCAGCCCGCGCCCCAACCACTGCCCCTACGGCAACAAGGCCCAGTCGCGCTGAAACTTGCGGGTGGACCGTAAAACCAGATCCCATTAAGGAAATGGCGCGATGGTCAGAAATACGCAGTTGATAAAAAAGCCTCCCGACTTTGCAGTCAGGAGGCTTTGATGCTTTGAGAAAGCCGAGGCTTTACATCGTGTCGATGAAACTGCGCAGTTTGTCGCTGCGACTGGGGTGCTTGAGCTTGCGCAGCGCCTTGGCTTCGATCTGACGGATGCGTTCGCGGGTCACATCGAATTGTTTGCCCACTTCTTCCAGCGTGTGGTCGGTGGACATCTCGATGCCGAAACGCATACGCAGCACTTTGGCTTCGCGAGGTGTCAGGCTGTCCAGGATGTCTTTGACCACGTCGCGCAGGCCCGCTTGCAAAGCAGCGTCCATGGGGGCGGTGTGGGTATTGTCTTCAATGAAGTCGCCCAGGTGGCTGTCATCGTCATCGCCGATCGGTGTTTCCATCGAAATCGGCTCTTTGGCGATTTTCATGATCTTGCGGATTTTGTCTTCCGGGATCTCCATCTTCTCGGCCAGGATGGAGGCATCGGGCTCAAAGCCGAATTCCTGCAAGTGCTGGCGCGAAATGCGGTTCATCTTGTTGATGGTCTCGATCATGTGCACCGGGATACGGATGGTGCGGGCCTGGTCCGCAATGGAGCGGGTGATGGCCTGACGAATCCACCAAGTGGCATAGGTCGAAAACTTGTAACCCCGGCGGTATTCAAACTTGTCCACGGCCTTCATCAGGCCAATGTTGCCCTCTTGAATCAGGTCCAGGAACTGCAGCCCCCGGTTGGTGTACTTCTTGGCGATCGAGATCACTAGGCGCAAGTTGGCCTCGATCATCTCTTTTTTAGCATCACGCGAAGAGCGCTCACCCGCATTCATGCGCTTGTTGATGTCTTTCAGCTCGTCCAGGGGCACCACCACTTGGGACTGCAAGTCCATCAGTTTTTGCTGGAGGTCTTGCACCGGAGGGATGTTGCGGCCCATCACGGCGCTCCAGCTCTTGCCGGCAGCAGCTTGTTTCTCAATCCACTTCAGGTTAAGTAACTGCGACTCGACGCGCTTGCCGTTTTTGTCGCGGCCGCTGAAATCGGCGATGAACAAGTCTTGCGGGTAACCGCATTTGTCCACAATGATGCGGCGCAATTCACGCTCTTTCTTGCGTACATCGTCGACCTGACCGCGCACCATGTCGCACAGCTTCTCAATGGTCTTGGCCGTGAAGCGGATGGTCATCAGCTCTTCAGACAAAGAGGATTGCACTTTAATGTAAGCGGGTGAACCCCAGCCTTCCTTGTCGTACACCTTGTGTACTTTTTCAAAGTATTCGGTGATCCGGTCAAAGCGTTCGAGGGCCTGGTTTTTCAACTCCTCAAGCTTCTTGGTCAAGGCTTTGGATCCGCCTTTGCCATCGTCGTCGTCGGCTTCGTCGAATTCGTCGAAGTCTTCTTCGGCCACGTAGTCGTCGGCTTCGTTCAGGTTGGCAAAACCATCCACCACGGTGGAAATGACGATCTTGCCTTCGCGGATTTCACCGGCCAGACGCAAAATTTCGGCAATGGTGGCGGGCGATGCGCTGATCGCGGCCATCATGTCCATCAAGCCGCCTTCAATGCGTTTGGCAATCTCGATTTCACCTTCGCGGGTCAGCAATTCCACAGTGCCCATTTCGCGCATGTACATGCGCACGGGGTCGGTGGTACGTCCAAATTCGCTGTCCACGGTGGACAAAGCGGCTTCAGCGGCTTCTTCGGCTTCTTCTTCGGTCGAACCGGTCGGCGCGTTGTCCGTGATGATCATGCTCTCGGCGTCGGGCGTTTGCTCGTACACCGCAACACCCAGATCGTTCAAGGTGGCAATCACCACTTCGAGTGTTTCAGCATCCACCAACTTGTCGGGCAGGTGATCGCTGATTTCGCCGTTGGTCAAATAGCCGCGGGTCTTGCCCAGTTTGATCAGTGCCTTCAGACGGTCGCGGCGCTGTTTCATTTCGGCTTCGGTCAGGACGGTTTCGTCCAGTCCGAATTCTTTCATCAAGGCGCGCTCTTTGGCCTTGCTGATTTTCATGCGCAGGGGTTTGACCTTTTCGCCTGTTTCGGAGGCGGTTTCGACGGCGGGCTCGCCTTCGAGGTCGGCTTCAATGTCCAGATCATCGTCCAGGCTGGGCTCGGCAATGCTGCCTTTTTTCTTGGGGCCGCGTTTGGCACCTGTGGCTTTGACCGGGACTTTGGGGGCGGCAGGCTTTTTGTCCTCAACGGGCGCTGCGGCTTTGGCTGCTTTGGCGGGCTTTTTTACTGCCACTTCTGCCACGACCTCTTTGGCTTTGGCAGTGGTTTTTTTCTCAATGACTTCAGATTTCTTGGCGGGCACAGGGGCAGCTTTCTTCACAGGCTTGGCAGGAGTCGCCCGGGTGGCCGTGGCCTTGACTGCGCTGGCGACTGCTTTGGCTACCGGTTTGGCAGCGACTTTTGCCTTGCTCGCCACAGGGGCGGGCTTTTTGGCAGAAGTTTTGGCAGTCACCTTGCTTGTTGCTTTGGCCTTGGCGCTGGGCGCGGGGGCTTTTTTTGCAACGGCAGTTTTGGCAACGATTTTGGATTTGGCAGGGGCCTGGGCAGGCTTCTTCGGCTTTTGAGCGGGCATGAACACCTCAGTACATCAAAACAGACAAGGAAACGGACACAGTCAGCGCCAAATACATCCCGGCGCGGGCTTTTAGGCACAGATCACACCTTAAATAGGTGTTAAATCTGCAATGGCAAGGTGTTGGGCGAACATTTGGAATGCAGTCCTTGCGGAACTATGACCGGCCCGCATGGGGGCTTCGCGCTGTTGGCGGTGGTCTTGCCGGAGGTGCTGCTGTCGCTCTTGCCGAAAAACGTGGATTATACCCAAAGACAGGGTGCTGAATTGGCCAATTCAAGCGCAAGCTGGCATGTTAGGGCTGTTTTTCGTGCAAATAATCCGGCAATGTAGCGCCGCATTTAAAACAATAGTTTGCGTCAACCAGATGCCCCTCGCTCAAGCACTGGTGACAAGTTCGGGTCGTGGGCAGGTTTTTGGCGCTGAGCCTGAAGCTGGTCATTTCAGCGGTCACGATGCCTGTGGGCACAGCTAGAGTGCCCCAGCCCAACAGCATCATGGCCGATGAGATCAAACGGCCCAGATCGGTTTTGGGTGTGATGTCACCAAAGCCGACCGTGGTCATGGTGGTAATGGCCCAATAAACCGATGTCGGGATGCTGGTGAAGCCATTGGCTGGGCCTTCAACCACATACATGACGGTGCCCATGATGACAACCACCATGAGTACTGCCGATAAAAACACCAAAATCTTGCGTCTGCTGGCGATCAAGGCATTGGCCAGTGATTGGTATTCGCTCACATAAGCGGCCAACTTGAGAATGCGAAATACACGCAAAAGCCGCAACACACGCACATCAATGAGGGCGTAAACCTCAGGGAATATCAATGCCAGATAGGTGGGCAAAACAGAGATCAAGTCGACCACGCCAAAAAAACTCGTTGCGTAACGCATGGGCCTGGGGCTGCAGGCCAGTCGGGCCAGGTATTCGAAGGTGAAAAGCAGGGTGAGCACCCACTCAGCGGTCGTAAAAAGCAGGCCGTAATTTGCATGCAGTTGTTGCACGCTGTCGGCCATGACTACCAAAATACTGATCAAAATCAGGGCAATTAAGACCAGGTCGAAGCGCCTGCCTGCCACCGTATCGGCCTCAAAAATTACCGTGTACCAACGCAAGCGCCAACCTGAAAGCGGCAGAGGCTCGGCGTTTGGCGGCGGGGCTTGGGTGTTGGGCATCAGGGGCTGTAAATGAAGATCAGCGTGCGGGTCGAATGGCGGTTTTGGGGCGGAAAGCCTTGCAGACTTCGTCGCGTGTTTCCATATAGGGGCCGCCAATCAGATCCACGCAATAGGGCACGGCGGCAAAAATCCCATGTACCACGGGCTTGCCATCGGCGTCTTTGAGGCCCTCAAGGGTCTCGGCGATGGATTTAGGTT
>CAMDXR010000110.1 GCA_945877725.1 Limnohabitans sp. Rim8 | reverse complement strand
TGTCCCGATCGCCTACCCCGGCAACATACACAGCCAAGTCCAGTTTCTCGCCATTCAGCTGCCAGACCAACCCCGAATTGCTGGCTGGGTTGGCCACATCAAGTCGCAAGCTTTCGGCACCCATGGCTTTGAGTCGCGCCAGTCCTTCGTCGTGGCGTGCCGTCGCGATGACCCGCCAACCATTTTCGAGGTACTGGCTGGCCAATTCAAAGCCGATGCCGCGCGATGCTCCGATGAGCAGAACTGTGTTCATCCCTCAAACCAATTCGAGTGCGACGGCCGTGCCTTCGCCGCCGCCAATGCACAGCGTGGCCAGGCCTTTTTTCAGGCCACGGGCCTTAAGCGCATGAATCAGCGTGACCATGATGCGCGCACCCGATGCCCCAATGGGATGACCCAGCGCACAGGCGCCGCCGTTCACGTTCACCTTATCGTGCGACACACCCAACTCTTTCATGAGCGCCATGGGCACCACGGCAAAAGCTTCGTTGACTTCCCACAAATCGACCTCTGCGACCGACCAACCCGCCTTGGCCAATGCCTTTTGGGTAGCGCCAACAGGAGCAGTAGCAAACCATTCTGGCTCTTGGGCATGCGTAGCGTGGCTGACGATGCGGGCCAATGGCTTGCAGCCCAGTTTTTTGGCCGTGCTTTCGCGCATCAGCACCATGGCTGCGGCCCCATCGTTGATGGACGAGCTGCTGGCGGCCGTGATGGTGCCGTCCTTTTTAAAGGCAGGTTTGAGGCTGCTGATTTTGTCCAGTTTGACTTTGCCCGGGCCTTCGTCAATTGACACCACGCGCTCGCCGCTGCGGTCTTTCACGGTCACCGGCGTGATCTCGGGGGCAAACGCGCCCGACTCGGTAGCGGCCTTGGCGCGCTGCACGCTGGTGGTGGCAAAGTGGTCTTGTTCAGCGCGGCTGAAGTTGTATTTGGCCGCACAGTCTTCGCCAAAAGTGCCCATGCTGCGGCCAGGCTCGTAAGCGTCTTCCAGGCCGTCCAGCATCATGTGGTCAAAAATACGGTCATGGCCCATGCGATAGCCGCTGCGGCCTTTGAGCAACAAATACGGCGCGTTGGTCATGCTTTCCATGCCACCGGCCACCAGCACATCGTGCGTGCCGGCCACCAACATGTCGTGGGCAAACATGGCCGCCCGCATGCCCGAACCACACATTTTGGACAAGGTCACCGCGCCAGCGCTCTTGGGCAGCCCGCCCTTGAACGCGGCTTGCCGGGCGGGTGCTTGCCCCTGCCCCGCCATCAAACAATTGCCAAACAGCACTTCGGTGACCATTTCTGGGCTGATCCCAGCACGCTCAACGGCGGCCTTGATGGCCGCGCCGCCCAGGTCATGGGCCGACAAACTGGCGAAGTCGCTCTGGAAACTGCCCATGGGGGTGCGGGCTGCGCTGACGATGACAATGGGATCGGACATGGTGTTTCTCCAAAATAGATAAAGCTTTCAACTCTCGCTGATCGACCGCGTGTTTCAAATCAATCTGACGGCATACACCGCACGATCTGGTTCTGCTGAAGTTTTAAGGGGTTCCGCGCGGATACCGCTTGAAGGCATTGCGAAAGACATTCACAACCTCTGACGCGCTGTTCATGCTGACGCCCAGATCTTTCACCAAACCATCGCCCAAACCATAAATCCAGCCGTGCACGGTGACTTTTTGGCCCCGGCTCCAGGCGTCTTGCATCACGTTGGACAGCGCTACGTTGCCCACTTGCTCGATCACGTTCATCTCGCACATGACGGACTCAAGCTCTTCTTGTGGCAAGTGGTTCAGCCGCTGGCGATGGCGCAAACGCACGTCTTGCACATGCCGCAGCCAGTTGTCGGCCAAGCCGACTCGGGTGCCACGGGTGGCCGCCAAAACACCCCCGCAGCCGTAATGGCCCACGACCATGATGTGCTCGACCTTGAGCGCGTCCACCGCGTACTGAATGACCGACAAGGCGTTCAGGTCGGAGTGCACCACCACGTTGGCCACATTGCGGTGCACAAACACTTCACCCGGGTCCAGTCCAGTGATCTGGTTAGCCGGCACACGGCTGTCAGAACAACCGATCCAAAGGTATTTGGGGTTTTGTTGGTTGGCCAGGCGAGAAAAGTACTCGGGGTTCTCACGCACCATGCGCGAAGCCCATTCCCGGTTGTTGTCAAAAAGGTGTTGTAGAGATGTAGTCATGCCTGAATTGTCGCAGTGCAGCAATAAGTTCAGCAGGTCTCGGCAAAAAGTTCGCGGCCAATGAGCATGCGGCGAATTTCACTGGTCCCTGCCCCGATCTCGTACAACTTGGCATCGCGCCACAAGCGTCCCAACGGGTATTCATTGATGTAACCGTTGCCGCCAAAGATCTGCACCCCCTCGCCCGCCATCCAGGTGGCTTTTTCGGCGGTCCACAAAATCACGGATGCGCAGTCTTTGCGCACCTGACGGACATGCTCGACACCCAGCAAATCGAGGTTTTTGGCCACCGTGTAGGCAAACGAACGTCCGGCTTGCAGCACGGTGTACATGTCGGCCACTTTGCCTTGAATCAGTTGGAACTCGCCAATGCTTTGACCAAATTGTTTGCGGTCGTGAATGTAGGGGATCACGTTGTCCATGACGGATTGCATGATGCCCAAGGGCCCACCGGTGAGCACGGCCCGCTCGTAATCAAGCCCGCTCATCAGCACCTTGGCCCCGTTGTTCAGGCCACCCAGAATGTTCTCGGCCGGCACTTCGACGTTATTGAACACCAACTCGCCCGTGTGGCTGCCACGCATGCCCAGTTTGTCGAGTTTTTGGGCAATGCTGAAACCCTTCATCCCTTTTTCAATCAAAAATGCCGTCACACCCCGCGCGCCCAACTCGGGCTCGCTTTTGGCATACACCACCAAAGTTTCGGCATCGGGTCCGTTGGTGATCCACATCTTGGAACCGTTCAGCAAGTAATAACCACCCTTGTCTTCTGCTTTGAGTTTCATGCTCAGCACATCCGACCCTGCCCCCGGTTCAGACATGGCCAGGGCCCCCACATGTTCGCCCGTGATGAGTTTGGGCAGGTATTTGGCACGCTGGGCATCGGTCCCGTTGCGTTTGATCTGGTTGACGCACAAATTGGAGTGCGCCCCATAAGACAAACCCACGCTGGCCGAAGCCCGGGAGATTTCTTCCATGGCAATCATGTGGGCCAGATAGCCCATGTTGGCACCGCCATACTCTTCCCCAACGGTGATGCCCAAAACTCCTAAATTGCCCATTTTTTGCCACAAATCCATCGGGAATTGGTCATTCCTGTCGATTTCGGCTGCCCGGGGGGCGATTTCGGCCTGGGCAAATTCGCGCACCGCATCGCGCAGCGCGTCAATGTCTTCACCCAATTGAAAATTAAGTCCCGGCAAATCGTTCATGAAAACTCCTTTAAGTGGGGCGGTGCCTTTAGGCGACCGATTAATAGGTTTTGGGCACTGGGGCCAGGGTTTGTTGCATCACGGCGCAGGCCGTCGTTTTGCCGTTCTCGTCAATATGAACCACTTCTGCGGTACTGACAATGACCCGACGACCGGCTTTGAGCACCTTGCCCATCGCCCGAATTTCGCCGCCCTGCAAGCTGTTGAGAAAATTGATTTTGTATTCGACCGTGACCACTTCCATGCCCTCTGGCGCCACCGTGAGCGCGGCATAACCGCCTGCGATATCGGCCAATGCGCCGATGGCCCCGCCGTGAAAGCCCCCTTGCTGCTGGGTGAGTTTGTCGCTGTAGGTCAGCGCCAACGCCACCTGACCCTCACTTGCCGACAACAACCTCACCCCCAAGTGGGTCATCATGCCTTGGCGGGCCAGACTCAAGGCGACGCGCTCAAAAGGGGTTTGGACAGTGGTCACATCAAAATCCTGTGTTGGGTTGAGCCTCTGACTTTAATTGACGTTTACGTAAACGTCAATTAAAAACCCCAGAGTTTTGGCCGTTTGAAGTCCCGCTTTCAAGCTTAATTTGCCCCTTTGGACGTCTTGGCCAGCAAATTACGAGTTTCTTTTTCGTGGGTTTTGACCTCGTCAAGGGTTGCCTCCAGATCCGCCAGTTGGGACTCCAGTTGTTGCCGGTGCTGGGCCAACACGACCAGGAACTTTTTTAACTGCGGCCCCGTGTCACGCGGGCTGTCGTACATGTCAATCAAGTCCTTGGCCTCGGTCAGAGACAAGCCCAATCGCTTGGCCCGCAGCGTGAGCTTCAGGCGGGTCCGGTCGCGCGCCGAATACACGCGGTTTCGCCCTCCGGGCCCCGAGCGCTCGGGTTCTAGCAAACCCATGTCTTCATAAAAGCGGATGGCGCGGGTGGTCAAGTCAAATTCCTGCGCCAAATCGCTGATCGTGTATGTGCTCGCCATGGCCGGGGTCCTCACCGTGTTGGTACAACGGGGACAGTCCGGTCATGAACTGCCCCCCTAAAATACGAAATCTTGTTTGACGTTAACGTCAACGTCAACTGGAATGTCCCGAATGCTAACCCAAACCACCTCCAGCATGCGCCCATCGTCTTCCGACACCACGATGCCAAGGCCAGAGGCCCTTGTGAGCCGCGCTGCCATTCAATACCCCCTAGAAGACCAACTGCCCGACACGGGCCAAACCGTCGAGGTGGCTCCGGGCGTTTTTTGGCTGCGTATGGGTTTACCGTTTGCGCTGAACCACATCAACCTTTGGATGCTGCGCGACCACTTACCGCACCCCACGCAACCCGGCAAGGTGCAAGAGGGCTGGACCCTCATCGACTGCGGTATTGACAACCCCGCCACCCGCGAAGCCTGGTTGCAGCTCGAATCCCATGCCCTGCAAGGCCTCCCGGTGTTGCGCGTGTTGGTCACCCACATGCACCCCGACCACATGGGGCTGGCCCATTGGCTGTGCGAACGCTGGCAAGCCCCGCTGTGGATCAGCACCAGCGAATACCAGTCGGCTTTGCTGGCCTGCAGTGGCCTGTATAACTTTGCAAGCCAATCCACCACAGCGTTTTATGCTTCGCATGGCTGGCAACAGGCAAAAGATCCGGCAGCCCTCGCCAAGTTCAGCATGGGGCTTTATTCCAGCATGGTGCCCAAAGTGCCCGCCGCTTACGTTCGCTTGATGGCGGGTGCCTCCCTGCGGATTGGCGACCGAACATGGCGATGCCTGGGCGGTTATGGCCATTCCCCTGAACACATGGCCTTGCACGACACTGAAAGCCGCTTGCTGATCAGCGGCGACATGTTGTTGCCCTCCATTTCAACCAACATCAGCGTCCCTGCCCGAGAGCCTGATGGCAATCCGCTGGCATGGTTTTTGGCCTCGCTGGACGAGATGGCAGACTTGCCCGATGCCACTTTGGTCTTGCCCTCACACGGTCGCCCCTTCACGGGTGCCGCCACGCGTGTCGCCCAGCTCAAGACCCACCATGCCGAGCGGCTGGCAGAGTTGCTGCAGGCCTGCGCCCAAACTGAACACTGCGCCCACGAATTACTGCTTTTGATATTCAAGCGCCCCCTGGACGGCCACCAGACCACCTTTGCCATGGGCGAAGCGGTGGCCCATCTGAACCTGCTTTGGCTAGATGGAAAACTGCAACGACGTCTTGATGATGAGGGCGTTTACCGCTTTAAAACTGCTCAGTCTTGAGGTAAATCGAGGGGGGCCTGGCGCAATGCTTTGCGTCGCTGCTCATAGTCGGGCATGACCTCGCCCACGGTTTCCCAGAAACGGGGACTGTGGTTCATCTCGCGCAGATGGGCCAATTCATGCACCACCACGTAATCGATCTGGCTGATCGGTAAATGAATCAAGCGCCAGTTGAGACGGATGTGCCCATCGGTGCGGGCGCTGCCCCAACGCGTGCTGGCGCTGGACAGACTCAGCTTTTTCCAGCTCACTCCCAGCAGCGGGGCAAAGTGGTGGAGCCGTTGCTCAAACAAAGGCTTGGCTTGGTTTTTTAGCCAAACCTGAGCGGCATCCCGAATCTGGGTCACGGTGGCACCCGGTGGCACGGTCACGGGCAGTATTTGATCGGGCGGCACGTCTTGGCCGAGCACGCGGCCAACACCCCGCTCGAGTACACAGAGCTGCACCATGCGGCCCAAAAAAGGAATTTCGGCTCCGTGTTCCCACTCGATGGCTTTTTGAAATTGTTCGGTTTGACGCTCCCGCAGTTGCTGCAGCTTGGCCACAATCCAAGCGCCCTTTTCTTGCACGGCAGCGTCTACCTCGCGCAGCGGAACCCAATTGGGTGAGCGCACCACCAAGCCATCGGCACCCACCAGGAAACCGATGCTTTTGCGCCGCGAACGCTCAAAACGGTAGGACACCAACATGCCCTCCAATTGGGTGTGGCGGTTGGCAGCAGGATGCGTAAAACCTTGAGCCTGCGTCTGTGTCTGTGTCGGTGTCGGCGTCTGTGACTGGCTAGGCCCCGATGGCGTTGTGCTGGGCCCCGGGGTTTTGGCTGTTGATGAAGAAGGGGATGGCGAAGTTGCCTTGTTGGGTGGCGAAGAAGGTGCCGGTTTTGCGTTGGGCATCACGGGGTCTCCACCCGTGAAAAAGTCAAAGACAAACTGCAAGGGCGTGCGCATGGTTGGCCCGAATGCGGCCTCAATGGGCCGAAGAACCCGCATAGGCTTCAGGATCAAGGCGGTGCATTTCAGACTCGATCCAGGTCTCGACTTCGAGCATCAGTTCTTCGGCTGTGCGGCCCTGGCTCGGAATGGCTTTGCCGATGGAGATGTCCACCACACCGGGCCTTTTGACGAAAGCGCGGGTAGGCCAGCATCGCGCCGACGTGACCGCAATCGGAATCACGGGCACCCCTGCCGCAATGGCCAAGCGTGCGCCTCCGCTTTTGTACTCGCCTTTTTGACCACGGGGTATGCGCGTCCCCTCAGGAAACATGATGACCCAAACGCCCTCTTCCATGAGCCGCTTGCCTTGTTGCACCACCTTGGCGAAGGCCCGCGAGCGCTGTTTGCGGTCAATGTGAATCATGTCCAGACGGCCCATGGCCCAGCCAAAAAACGGCACACTTAAAAGCTCTTTCTTGAAGACATAGGCCAATGGGTGCGGCATGATGGCTGGCATCACAAAGGTCTCCCAGGTGGACTGGTGCTTGACCAACAGCACAGCCGGGTCTTTGCTGCCCTGGGGCAAGTTTTCCATGCCCTGAATCCGGTTTTCAATGCCCAGAATCCAAGTGCCGCTGTTCACGGCCAAACGCAGCCAAGCAGCACAAATCCAATACAAACGCGTGCTGCTGATGAAGTAAGAGATCAGAACCACAAACAAAGCCCAAGGGACCACCGTGAAGGCCATCCAAACCATATGGGCCAGAGAGCGAATGAAGTTCATAAAGTAGCGCAAATCAATTCCGGGTCATAGAGGCGTCGTCACCCAAAAGGTGATCAACAAAAGCCGCCAGATCGGCGTGCACCTGGGTCTGCGGTGGAAATACAGGCGGCAAGGCTTGGCTCTGCACATCGGGGTGTCGCCCTGTCAGCACCAAATGGGGTGCGCAACCCGCAGCTTGGGCCGCCTGCAAATCGCGCAGGCTGTCACCGACATAGGGCACCCCGGTCAGATCAATGCCATATCGGTCAGCAATTTGAAGCAGCAATCCCGGCGCGGGTTTGCGACAAGTACACGCATCGTCGGGCGCATGGGGGCAATAAAAAACAGCGTCAATGCGGCCCCCCGCTGCGGCCAGTGACTTGAGCATGTGGCCATGCACAGCATTCAAGGCCGCCATGTCGAACAAGCCCCGGCCCAGGCCCGACTGGTTGGTGGCCAGCACCACATGAAAACCAGCATGGTTCAGGCGGCTGATGGCCTCCAGCGCGCCAGGCAAAGGGTGCCACTCTTCGGGTGATTTGACGAACTCGTCACTGGCCCGGTTGATGGTGCCATCGCGATCCAGAATGACGAGTTTGATTTGCATGAGGGTGTTGCTTTCAGACCGCAAGGCGCGACAAGTCGGCCACACGGTTCATGGCCACATGCAAGGACTTGAGCAGGCCCTGACGGTTCAAACGCAGGTCCATGGCTTCGGCATTGACCATCACATCGTCAAAAAAAGCATCGACCGGCGCACGCAATGCGGCCAGCGTCTGCAGACTGGCGGTGTAATCCCCCGCCTGAAACTGCGCCTCAGACTCAGGCAACAAACGTTGCATGACGGCATGCAGGTTTTTCTCGGCCTCTTCTTGCAGCAAAGCCGGGTTGACATGGGGGTCCACCTCGCCCGCCTTTTTCAGGATGTTGCCAATGCGCTTGTTGGCAGCCGCCAAAGCCGGGCTCTCGGGCAAGGCCGCAAAGGCCCGCACCGCCGACAGCAATTGCCCCACTTGGCCCAGCCGTGTCGGACGCAAAGCCATGACTGCATCCACCTCTTGGGCACTGAAGCCTTGCTCGCGCAAGCTGCCAGCCAAACGGTCATAGATGAAGTCAATCAAGGCTGAACTGGCGTCGGTGATCTTGTCGCCAAAAACGGGGGCCGCCAGCGCCAGCAACTCGGGCAAGCCCAAAGGCAGGTCTTTTTCAACCAACATGCGAATCACGCCCAGCGCGTGACGGCGCAATGCAAACGGGTCTTTGTCGCCGGTAGGTACATTGCCGATACCAAACATGCCCACCAGGGTTTCGAGTTTGTCGGCCAGCGCCACCACCAGGCCCACGTTGTTGCGCGGCAATTCGTCACCCGCAAAACGGGGTTTGTAATGGTCTTCAATGGCCTCGGACACGGGGGTGCTCAGGCCATCGTGGCGACCGTAATAGCCGCCCATGATGCCTTGCAGTTCGGGGAACTCACCGACCATGTCGGTCAGCAAGTCGGTCTTGGCCAAGCGCGCGGCTTGTTCAGCTTGCTGGGCCAGCAAATCGCCGCCCACTTGCTGACCAATGGCCTTGGCCATGGCACAGACCCGAGCCATGCGTTCGCCCTGCGTGCCCAGCTTGTTGTGATAGACCACTCTGGACAAGCCTTCAACGCGTGACTCAAGGGTCTTTTTGCGGTCTTGGTCAAAGAAGAATTTGGCATCGGCGAGGCGCGGCCGCACCACGCGCTCATTGCCGCCAATCACGGCACTGGCGTC
>CAMDXR010000109.1 GCA_945877725.1 Limnohabitans sp. Rim8 | reverse complement strand
TCGGTCGCCGAGACCGATGCCAGCGGTTTGCCTTACTTTTTAGTGGGCCATGTGGGCGACGGCAATTTCCACTTTGGTTATTTGATTGACCCGAACAACCCGCAAGAGTGCGCCACCGCCGAAGCCCTGAACCAGCAACTGGTCAGCCGCGCCTTGCGCTTGGGCGGAACCTGCACCGGAGAACACGGCATCGGCCTGCACAAAATGGACTTTTTGCGCACCGAAACCGGCGAGGGCGCAGTCGACATGATGCGCACCATCAAGCGCGCCCTGGACCCGCACAACATCATGAATCCGGGCAAGATTTTTTCGATGTAAACCGGTCATTGCGCCGCCCAAGCTTGACTGCGCTGCACGGCTTGGTGCCAGCGCGCCAGTTTGGCCTGGCGTTCGTCTTGTCCCATGCGAGGATCAAATTGGCGCTCTATGCGCCATTGGGCCGACACCTCGTCGGCGCTCTGCCAAAAGCCCACCGCCAGTCCGGCCAGATAGGCCGCACCCAGCGCAGTGGTTTCGGTGACCCCCGGACGCAGTACGGGCACTCCCAGCAAATCGGCTTGCAATTGCATCAACAAGTTGTTGCGGCAAGCCCCGCCATCCACCCGCAGCTCGGTCAAGGCGATGCCCGAATCTTGCCGCATGGCCCCAAAAACATCGGCCACTTGCAACGCAATAGATTCAAGGGCCGCCCGCGCAATGTGCGCACGCGAGGTGCCGCGCGACATGCCCAGCAAGCTGGCCCGGGCCCGGCTGTCCCAGTGCGGTGCGCCCAAACCCACAAAAGCAGGCACCAAATACACATCGTCGGTGTGCGTCACCTGGCTGGCCAAGGCCTCTACCTCTTCGGCAGAGCGGATGATTTGCAAGCCATCGCGCAGCCACTGCACCGTAGCGCCCCCCATGAACACCGAACCCTCTAGGGCGTAACAGGCGTTTGCGGCCTGAAGCATTGGCTGGGCAGAGGGCGCAGCATGGCCCGGCACCGACCCGACCCAAGCCACCGTGCTGAGCAACTTGAAGCGACTGGGCACCGCCGTGTCACCGGTGTTCATGAGCATGAAGCAGCCGGTGCCATAGGTGTTTTTGGCCATGCCCGGACGCCAGCAGGCCTGGCCAAAAGTGGCCGCCTGTTGGTCCCCGGCAATGCCGGCGATGGGCAACGCCACACCAAAAAGCGACGCCTCGGTGTGCCCAATCACCCCGCTGGAGGCCACCACTTGCGGCAACACACTGGCCGGAATGTCAAACAAGGCCAACAACGCATCGTCCCAGCGCAAAGTCTGGATATTGAACAACTGCGTGCGCGAAGCATTGCTGGCATCGGTGACGTGCAAACGGCCTCCCGTGAGCTGCCAGATCAACCAACTGTCGACCGTGCCAAAAGCCAGCTCGCCCCGTTCGGCGCGGGCCCGCACACCCGGAACGTGCTCGAGCAGCCAAGCCAATTTACTGGCCGAAAAGTAAGCATCGAGCAACAAGCCGGTGCGTTGCTGCACCCAGGCCTCGTGTCCCTCGGCCTGCAAGCGGGCGCACTTTTCGGCAGTGCGCCGGTCTTGCCAAACAATGGCGGGGGCCACCGGTTGCCCCGTGCGCCGGTCCCAAAGCACCACGGTTTCGCGCTGGTTGGTCATGCCCACAGCCGCGATCTGCCCGGGCGCAATGCCCAAATTTTTCAGGACCTCGGTGGCCACCGCGTATTGGGTCTGCCAGATTTCATGGGCATCGTGCTCCACCCAGCCCGCTTGGGGGAAGCTCTGACGGAACTCGCGCTGCGCCAGCCCAACCACTTGACCTTGCCGGTCAAAGACGATGGCCCGCGAACTGGTGGTGCCTTGGTCAAGAGAGAGGATGTAGTCCATAAAAACAAACTTTCTGGTGAGACGGGTCGGCAGCGGTCAGCGCCTGGCGAATATGCGCTTGCCGCTGATTCTCTGGGCTCATGACGATCTGAATGCCGATCAAGCCACGTATTTTGATACAGCTTGGCCGTGGATTGAACCGGGTTTTTCTTTGGCTGGAAAGGGCGCGACCCAATGGCCGATAGGGGTCTTCAACGAATAAGGCTTGAATCCCGAAGTTTCAACAATCGCTCCACTTCTTTGCGCAAATGGTCGGCAATAAAGGGCTTGAGCAGCAAGGCGTCCAGCCCGACTTGCTCAAAAAGGGCCAGGTCTTGCGGGTTGACATTCGCAGTCAAGCCCACCACCGGGGTGCGCCGCACCGACTCCTGCAGGCTGGCCTTGATGCCACGGGTGGCCTCAATGCCATCCATTACGGGCATCACCATGTCCATCAGCACCAAGTCCCATGGCACCCCTTGTTCGAAGGCTTGGAGTGCTTTTTCGCCGTTCTCTACCTCGACCACCTCGGCCTCTGGCCAATGCCTTTGCAGCACATGGCGCACCAGCAAGCGGTTGACCGGGTGGTCGTCCACCACCAAAAATCGCCGCTGCTGGCCGAAAGATTCTGTCAGCACAGTGGGCCTCATGCTGTCCCTGGCCAGCGGGGCGGGCACCGCCACGAGCGGCAAAACCAGCCAAAATTGCGCCCCTTGCCCCAGCGCGCTGTGCACCCCCAGCTGCCCCCCCATCAAATGGGCCAGTCGGTTGCTGATGGCGAGCCCCAACCCGTTGCCGCCATATTGACTTTGAATCGACACGTCGGCCTGATGAAAACGCTCGAATATGCCCTCTTGCTGCTCGGGCGTCATGCCCAAACCACTGTCACTGACACGGAACACCACCCCGTCAGCATGAGGGCTGACTTGCAAAGAGACCTCGCCCTGATGCGTGAACTTGATGGCATTGCCCAGCAAGTTCACCAGGATTTGCATCAATCGGTGGCGGTCGGCGCTGACCCACACGGGCACATCGGGGTCCATTTCACAGGTGTAGCGCAAAGTGGTGTTTTCTACGTGGGGGGTAAACATCTCGAAAGCGGCATTGACCGTCTGCCGCAGCTCAAAGGTTTCGGAACGGATTTGCAAGCGGCCCGAACTGAACTGCGAATAATCCAGCACATCGTTGATCACGGTCATCAAATGGTCGGCCGACTGCTGGGTGTACTCAAGCACCTTGCGTGCCTGCGGCTTGCCCTGCAATCGCTCAAGCAACACATGGTTAAAACCCAGTATGGCGTTCATGGGCGTGCGCAGTTCGTGACTCACGGTCGCGATGAATTGCTCCCGCATTTGCAAGGTGCGCTCCAGGTCCTTCTGCCGCAGCAAGAGTTCACATTGGCGATGCTCGCTGTCGATCAGGGCTTGGTCGAAGCGGTTTTTGTAGGCCCACGGGACAACGATGATGCCCAGGGTCACCAACAGGTAATCTGAAAATGAGGTGGCGGCATGGACCACGCCAAAACCGATGTCTGCAGCATCGGGGACCTGCATGAAATACACCACCGAAATCACCAAAGAAAACAGGGATACAAAAGTCCAAAGGAGGCCCGCACGCCAACCCCGAACATAAAAATGACTCACGCACAACAAAAAAAGCCATGCTTGCACACTGGTGTAAATGGTCTGGCTCAAGCAAGTCAGCACCGTGACATGGACCACACACAGCATGGAACCGTAGTGCACCGTCTTGTCCATCGACAAACCCTTGACGAACAAAAACAACATCAGGATCATCACCAGCACCATGATGGCGCACTGCATGCGTACGGCCGCCAATGGACTGGTCAAGGCTCCCATCAGCGCCGCCAAAATACACAACAAGATCACGCTGCCCGTGTAACGCTTGCGGGGATCGCGTAAATGCGCTGGCAGCGCAAGGATCAGACGCGTTTTCATGGCACCGCTTCTTCCTGAAGACGGTCCGCCATCAGTCGCAACACCTCGGCTCGCAATTGCGCCACATCAAAGGGCTTGAGCAAAAGACCACCCAGCCCGGCCGCCTTAAACCGCTCCAAATCCGTGGTGCTGACATTGGCCGTCAAGCCCAGCACGGGGGTGCTTCGGACAGCGCGCAGTTCACTGGCCTTGATTTTGCGCGTCGCCTCTATCCCGTCCATCACGGGCATCACCATGTCCATCAAGACCAGATCAAATGCTGGGCCCTGCATCAAGGCTTGCACGGCCGCTTGGCCATCTTCTGCCTCAACCACGGCCGAATGCGGCCATTGCCTGGACAACACTTGCCGAACCAACAACCGGTTGACCGGGTGATCGTCGGCCACCAAAAAGCGAAGCGCCCGCTGCACTTGACCCGCCTGCTCATGGGCCCTAGATTCGGGCTTGTCGGGCGCAGGCACCCCCTCCAACGGCAGACTGAACCAAAAGCGTGAGCCTGTGCCGTCTTGACTCTCAAGTTGCAACTGCCCCCCCAGCATCTGCACCAACTGCAAACTGATGGTCAAGCCCAAGCCACTGCCACCGTAGCGACCCTGAATACTCGCATCGGCCTGGCTGAATCCTTCAAAGATCCTCGCCTGCTTTTCGGGCGCGATGCCAATGCCTGTGTCCTCAACGGCAAACGCCAAACCCCCTTGTTGTGCCGTGATTTTGAGCCGCACATGCCCACGGTGGGTGAACTTGATGGCGTTACCCAGCAAGTTGACCAACACCTGCATCAGTCGGTGCCGATCGGTTTCGACCCATTCGGGCACGCCGGGGCCAATTTCGCAGGCATAGTGCAGGCGCGCACTCTCAATCTGGGGCAAAAACAGCTCAAAAGCCGCCCGCACGGTGTCGTGCAAAGCAAAGCGTTCCACCCGTGCCGTGATGTTGCCTTGGTGGATTTGGGAATAGTCCAGCACATCGTTGATCACGGTCATCAAATGCCCCGCTGACTGCTTGGTGTACTCGAGCACCTTGCTGGCCTGAGGCTTGCCTTGAACCCGTTCAAGCAAGACGCTGTTCAGGCCCAAAATGGCATTCATGGGCGTGCGCAATTCGTGGCTCACCAAAGCAATGAACTGCTCTTGCATTTGCTGGGTGTGCTCCAACTCCACTTGCTTGGCCTTCAAGTCCCGCTGTCTGGTCTTGCTTTCGTCCAAGGTTTCGTCGTACCGCTTGCGGTAAATCCACGGAACAATCAGGATGCCCAGAGAGGCCAGAAAATATTCAGAAAATGAAACGGGCGCTTGCTGAATGCCCACGGTGGTTGTGGCCGCCGTGCCTTGCCACAAACCAAACACCGCGGCCAACACGGTGATACCCAAGGCCACCAAAGTCCAGCGCAGCGCCGCCCGTTGGCCATGGATATGAAAATAAGTGATCGGCAGCAGCGACACCCAAACCAATGTACTGGAATGAATATGGTTGTTTTGCAGCGTCTCACCCGTGATGTGGAACGCGGCCAAAACCGACCCCACACGCAAGGTCTCTTCCAGCGACACGCCCATCAAAAAACGCGTCAACAACACCAATAAGATCACGGCAAAGATGCTGCCCTGTATTTGAATGCCTGTATGAGGGCTGATGATGGCCGTGGTCGCAATGGCGCAGAAACACAACACCATCAGCCCGACCAAATAGAGCATCTTCGGGTCACGAAAATGCGGCAAAGTTGGATTTTTCAACTTCATTTTTAGTCCTCCGGTGCCCGCATCGGCGGCGCATCGGCTCCGATCAAGCGGGTCACTTGTGACATCAAGTGCTTCAATTCAAAGGGCTTCAACAACAAACCATCCAACCCGGCTTGTTCAAAAAGCGCCAACTCCGCCGTGCTGACATTGGCGGTCAGGCCCAACACGGGGGTCTTGCGTATTTGCGCTTTGGGGCTCAAACGCATGGCCCGTGTCGCCTCAATGCCATCCATGATGGGCATCACCATGTCCATCAAAACCAGATCAAAGGGCGGGTCTTGTCCCAACAACGCCAGCGCCTGCAAACCGTTTTCTACTTCGCTGACTTTGGCTTTTGGCCACTCACGCACCAAGAGTTGCCGAACCAGTAGACGGTTCACGGCGTGGTCATCCACTAACAAAAACCGCCAGGCCTGCTGTGATTTTTCAGGGTCTTGTTCTTTCGGCGGCATCGCGTCATCGGGTGCCGGCACGCACTGAAGGGGCAAGCAAAACCAAAAACGTGAGCCAACACCTTCTTGGCTTTCCAGCGCCAAGCGCCCGCCCAACATCTGCACCAAGCGCTGGCTGATTGTGAGCCCCAGACCACTCCCGCCAAAACGGCTTTGAATGCTCGCATCGGCTTGGCTGAAACGCTCAAAAATTCTTTGCTGCTGCTGTGCAGGGATGCCGATGCCCGAGTCCAACACCGAAAACTCAACGCCTCCCTCTTGGGTCAGCACCCGCAAAGCCACCCGGCCCTGGTGGGTAAACTTGATCGCGTTGCCCAACAAATTGACCAACACTTGCATCAGTCGATGCCGATCGGTCTGCACCCAAACGGGTACATCTTGGGCAATTTCACATTCAAACTTGAGGCGCGTGCTCTCAATTTTTGGCATGAACAGCTCAAACGCGGCCCGCACCGTGTCTCGCAAAGCAAAGCGTTCTATCCGCGGACTGATCACCCCTGTGCTCAATTGCGAATAATCCAATACATCGTTGATCACCGTCATCAAATGGTCGGCCGACTGTCGGGTGTATTCAAGTACTTTGCGGGCCTGCGGTTTGTCAGGCACACACGCCAACAGCAGGGCGTTCAGACCCAGAATAGCGTTCATGGGGGTGCGCAGTTCATGACTCACCACGGCGATGAAGTGTTCGCGCATGCGCAATGTCTGCTCCAACTCCACCTGCTTGATTTGCAACTCGCCCTGCCGCCGCTGGCTGTCGAGTAAATGCTTTTCCAGTTCGCGCTGGTAAATATTGGGCACAAAGAACATCATGACGGTGACCAAAATGCCGTCAGTGAACGACATCATCGCCAAATCGGGCCCATTCATGTCCGGCAGTTGCGGTCCAAACAGCCACGCCACAACGCCCATCAGCAATTGAATGCACAAGGCCAGCAAGATCCAAAAACGCCCGGCCCGTGGGCTGATGACATAAAAAACCATCAACGGAATCAACGGCACCCAGGCCAGCGTAGAGCTGTAAATATGCCCCTCGGTCAGGCTGACTGTAAAAAGATACGCCATGCCCAAGGACCCGCCCAAATAGACAGCATGGGTCTCTTGCATGCCCTTGAAAAGAGCGAACAGCAAAACAAGCATCAAACCACTGAAAACAAAACTCAGCGTTCGGCCCATCGGGGACGGTGAAACCCATCCGGCCGTCACGGCCCCAAACAATGCAAACATCACCACCAAAACCACATACAGTGAACGGGTCGGCTGCAAGTGCAAGGGCAGTTGCTGCCTTAACAGGTCCCGGTAAAAAATCAGCGACGGGGCCATATGCCGGATTCCGTAGCAGGCTCCGAACGGCGAATCAAACGGTTCACCACGTCTTTCAGGTACTGACTGTCAATCGGTTTGGCCAGCACCTCGTCCATGCCAGAAAGCAGACAACGTTCGCGGTCTCTGCTGTTGGTGTTGGCGGTTAAGCCGACCACCGGCAAAGCAGCAACCTCGGCTTGCGCATGCAAGCGCAATCTGCGCGTGGTTTCCATGCCGTCCATTCCGGGCATGATCATGTCCATCAACACCATGTCAAATGAATGGGTTTCCAGCAGCGCCAGTGCCTGCTCGCCGCCACTGGCGCTGGTGATCTCGGAGCCCGGCCAACATTTGCTGATCACCAAGCGTGCCACCATGAGGTTGACAGCGTTGTCATCCACCAACAAAAATCGCAACGGTCGCTGGGGCCGATTCAACACGACGTCTTTGTGCAGGGATCTGGGTGCCGCAGAGGAGGCCAAGGGCAATTCAAACCAGAAAACAGCGCCTTGGCCGAGCGTGCTTTGCACCCCGATGCGCCCCTTTTGCAAGCTCACCAAGCGTTCGCAAATGGCCAGCCCCAAGCCCGTGCCGCCATAAGCTCGGTTGGTCTGGATATCGGCATGTTCAAAGCGGTTAAACACCTGCTGTTGGCGTTCGGGTGGAATGCCCCGGCCCGTGTCTTCCACCTCAAAACGAATCAGGTCCTGCTGCGGTTTCACCCGCACAACAATCTGACCTTCGCTGGTGAACTTGACGGCGTTGTCGAGCAAATTAGACAAAATTTGGCGCAAACGCTGCGCATCCGCGATCACCCATTCCGGCAGGGTCGGGGCCAGCTCACAGCGGAAAACCAGTGATTTTTCTCGCGCCCGAATGGCATAAGGCTCCACCATGCGGCCCAGGCTTTCTGCCAGGTTCAGCGGTTGCTCAAGCAGCTTAAGCCGTCCCACCTCGAGTTGCGAAAAGTCCAAAATATCGTTCACCAAACGCAACAACTGTTCGGTCGATTGACGGATGTGTTCGGCAATCTCCATGTTCTCGGGTTGGTCCGCCAGTTCGGCCTGCAAGACCCCGTTCAAGCCCAAAATAGCGTTCATGGGGGTGCGCAACTCGTGCCCAACCGACGCGATGAATTCGTCTTTGTGGGATTGCGCCTGCAACAGCGCCTTTTGCGTTGCCTCCAGATCGGCATTGCCCTTTTCAACGATGCGCATCTGCCGCTGGTGCATGCGCTCATAAAAGTTAACGGCCAGCATCAAACTGACGATCACCAAGACCTTGTCGAGCAAGGCCCAAAGCACAGTCTCGGGGGATTGGTTCACATCGCCACTGATCCAGCCCTGAATGACCGCGATGAACTGCACCACGATCACCATCACGATGACCCCAACCCACCACAAGGCCCAGCGACGGCCCAACAAAAGCAAGGCCGGTACGGCCAGAATCGTCAGCCAAACCATGGCGGGTGAGTTGATGCCTCCCGTGAAAACCGTCACATAGGTCATCAAGGAAATGGCCGTCAGCAGGCCCAAATTGCTCAGTAAGGTGTAGGCCCGGTAATACGGCACCGCCAAAGCCAGGCCCAAGAAAATAGCCACGGCGTACAAATTGACCGTGTGGTCGTACTCGGGCTGTGGCACAAAATAAAACAGAAGTGCATTGCCCCCGGCACCTAGCAAACAGCAAAGCAAGAGCCAATGGCGGTGCGAATCAATTGAGGCGATGGCCTGTGTCAAAAAAGACCAAGGCCTGAGGCGTGCTGTCATAACGGGCTTTCTCCCGGAACGGCAGCCAGGCAGGGTGTTTAAGCCCTGAGTTTGTCAATCAAGCCGTTGAGTTCGTCCAAAGAACCAAACTGTATGCCGATTTCACCCATTT
>CAMDXR010000108.1 GCA_945877725.1 Limnohabitans sp. Rim8 | reverse complement strand
CTGATTTTATCGGGCGGCCTGGCCGGGTTTCCCCTCGGGGATGGACTTGCCAAAAGGCAAGCAAGCATTCGCGCGCAGGGGCACGCTCCCACGGGTATGGAATAGAGAGGCTCAGGCAAGAGCAGGGAAGTGCGGATATGTGCGGATATGTGTGGGGCAGGTCCCTTGGTAACAGGCACAATCCGGGCATGAAAAATCCATTGCTTTCAGTTGCAAACTTGGTCAAACGCTACGGCTATGCCACGGTGGTCAACGACCTGTCTTTCCACATTGATCCCGGCGAATGCCTGGGCGTGATCGGCCCCAACGGTGCTGGCAAAACCACCACCTTGCGCATGTGTCTGGGTTTGTCGCAACCCGATGGCGGAGATATTCGGTACTTTGACGACCAGCAAATGCCCCGCGACGCGCTGGCCATCAAGTCCCGTTTGGGCGTGGTGGCCCAAATGGACACGCTGGACCCGGACTTTTCGGCCGAAGAAAACCTGTTGGTGTTTGGCCGTTACTTTGGCCTGCCCGATGCCACCATACGCGAGCGCATTCCCAAGTTACTGGAGTTCGGGGCCCTGAGCCACAAGGCCCAATCCAAACCCGGCGAGTTGTCCGGCGGCATGAAGCGTCGCCTCAGCCTGGCCCGCGCGCTTATCAACAACCCACAGTTGCTCATGTTGGACGAACCCACCACGGGGCTGGACCCGCAAGCCCGGCACCTTATGTGGGAGCGCCTGCAGGTCTTGCTGCAAGAGGGCAAATCCATCCTGCTGACCACCCACTTCATGGACGAGGCAGAACGCTTGTGCTCCCGCTTGCTGGTGTTGGACCAAGGCCGCAAGATTGCCGAGGGCAAGCCACGCGACCTGATTGCCGAACACCTTGAGCCCGAAGTGGTCGAGGTGTTTGGCCAAGGTGCGGTGGCGCTGGCCCAAGAGTCCGGCCTGAAGGCGCTGGCCGGACGGGTCGAGGTCAGCGGCGAAACGGTTTTCTTTTATACCCACGACAGCCGGGCGCTGATGCACGCACTGGAGGCGTGGCCTTCATTGCGTACCTTGCACCGCCCCAGCAACCTGGAAGATCTGTTTTTGAAATTGACCGGACGCCAGATCCGCGAAGAAGGCTGAAGGTAAAAGAACATGAGTCAAATTCAAAATAACATTTGGGCAGCGCCCCGCCTGTCCATGCGCTGGTGGCCGGTTTTTCAACGCAACTGGTTGGTCTGGAAAAAGCTGGCCATTCCCAGTTTGGTCGGCAACATCGCCGAGCCGCTCATGTGGTTGGTGGCCTTTGGTTATGGCCTGGGTTCTCTGGTTGGGCAGATCGAAATGGGGGGCGAAAAAGTCCCCTATATCTTGTATCTGGCCAGCGGCAGTATTTGCATGAGCGCCATGAACGCCGCTACCTTCGAGGCGCTTTACTCAGCGTTTTCACGCATGCATGTACAAAAAACCTGGGACGGCATCATGAACGCCCCGGTGCGCCTAGACGACGTGGTGCTGGCCGAAATGCTCTGGGCCGCGTTCAAGGCGCTGTTCACGGTGACCGCTATTTTGGGAGTAATGCTGGCGCTGGGCATCAGCCACAGCTGGAAGCTGCTGGTCGCCTGGCCCGTGCTGCTGGGGGTGGGCATCACCTTCAGCTGCATGGCGCTGATCTTCAACGCGCTGGCCAAAGGGTACGACTTTTTCACTTATTACTTCACGCTGTTCCTCACGCCCATGATGTTCCTCTCGGGCATCTTTTTTCCGCGTGAGCAACTGCCTGATTTGGTGCGCGTGGTGGCCGATTGGTTGCCCTTATCGGTTGCGGTTGATTTGGTTCGCCCCATGTTCCTTGACCGCTGGCCAGACCAGCCGCTGCAGCTTGTATTGGTGCTGGCCGTGTTTGCGGGTGTGTCTTTTTGGGTTGCGCTGGCGCTGACGCGCAAGCGGTTCAGGAGCTGAAGAGCTGATCTAAGCCCGTAGGTAGGCTGCAGCCAATCGTTCCAAGGTCAACAAGGTTTTGGGATTGTTGCCTTCAATGTCGTGCGAAGAAACCGCAGCAATAAAGCGCTGCAAATCGCTGGCAATCCTGTCGGGTACGGCAATGGTCTGGGCTGGACTCAGCAAACCCACCAGCAACAAGATGTCTTTCAAGTGTTTGGAGATATTTTTAGAGTCAACCTGCTCGCCAGCGGCTTTTTGAGCTGTCAGGCTCAGCCATGCCATCGCTTTGAGTGGGATCAGCCGATCTTCACCCACCCAAGGCAAACCATTGAAATTGCGACGTCCAGCCAGCAAGAAGTCGTAGTAAACCTCATCCAGCAAAATGGCAGACAAACTGGCCACCACCCCATCCATGGGAATAGGCGTTAACTTGCTGCTGGGTGCCAGTTGAAAGTCTGTGGGTGCGCGAGCAAACAATTCCACCATGAAAGGAAAGTCTGCTTCTTTGGGTTTTGCAAAGCGATACAGCTTGGGCTTTTCGGGTGCATCTGATTGGCAAATCTCGTAACCGCCGGCTTCTACAAATTCCCAAAATCGTTTCCCGAACTCGGCGGTGAGTGCTTCAAGATGCAGGACCACATCCAGATCTTTTGTGCGTCTGAAGTCTTGCCCCGCTTGCGCCATGGCGATCGAGGCCGCCGTTCCGCCGATCAAGACGTATTGATCTGCGTAAGCTTCAAACCACGCCCGAAATCGCTCCAGTCCAATCACCACTGAATCTGCTCCAGCAATTCACTCAGAGCCATTTGAACGCGATCATCTGAGTGGTCTTTCAAGCTCAGCCACAAAGACAAGGGATCAACGGTTTGGGTGTCGGCTTTCAGGGCAGGGCTGTAAGTCCAAACCTCCAGTTGGCAGGCCCCAGTCTCGGGTCCCGGCACTTCTTGGACACCTTGTTCGGCCGCTTGCTGCCACTGCTGGGCTGTCATCGCGACAATAGGCTCACGCGGATGGGCCAGCATCGTTTGCTCTGACAAGCCAGACAGCCCAGCAAGGCGAACATCGGAAGACGCTAGCAAGGGCAGGCCGCGAACCCATAAGCTGCGTTTGACGGGAGAACGGAGCAAGGGCAAGGACTGTTGCCAAATTGCTTGACGTGTTTGCGCCATGCGCAGGCCTTTGCTGCGCCCGGCGGTCATGGGCTCAGCCAAACCCGCTTGTACCAGTTCCCGGATGGCTCTCGAGGTCGTCATGGGTGTGTAACCCAATGCCGAAACATCTGCAGCCGGAAACCATTCCACCTGTGCCTGGCTGTTGATCAAATGCCTTATTAAAAGTGCCTGTGTCGATGGACTGAAACGCTCTCTGGGTTGGGGACTGCTCTGACGAAAATGTTCTCGTAAATCGATGCCCAGTTCAGGCAAGTACATTTGGTTGCCCGGGACGATGAAGGGGACCTTTTGTTCAATCAAGTTTCGCCGTTCATAGGAGGCCAATGTTGGTAGACAGTAAACGACAGGCAATCCCAGGGCCTCGGCGATGCGCGTCATTTGCAAGCGAACATCCCGCAGCGGTTGCTGAACAGCAGGTTTTTTCATGACCAAAACGATGGGCTGCTCAGCTAATGTCATTTGCCCGTAGGCGAAAGCTTCCTGCAGGTAATAAGGTAGCAAGGCCGCATTTGCACAAGGCTGGACCTCTGACGCGACAGTTCCCAGAGTCTCTTTTAAATAGCGATCGATTTCCTTCGGAAGGGTCATAACATTGACTTTTATAACAATATAAATGCATTTTAACAATATATTTGTTATCGTGCGTAAATCATGTTATTTTAAGGCATTGCTCCCAATGCACTGACACTGACACTGACGCGGGAACTGATCTTGTTACCGCAAACCAGTACCGTTGGTCTGTTTTATTTAACGCTCATTTCCCGCTAAGTAACATGCCAGACACTCAACTTCCCGCCAACGCGTGAACCCACGCCATCTGCTTGGGCAAGCAATGTTGTTCCAAGTCGTAGTGGGCGATGGCAAAGGCCCGTGCATTGGCACCCAGCCTTGCACGCTCGCTGGGGTTGTTGCACAGGTCAATGATTTGCTGGGCCAAGGCCGAAGCGTCAAAAAAGTCGACCAACCGGCCGGTCTCGCCCTGCGTGATGGCCTCTAGCACCGGGGCCGTGTCGCTGGCCACAATGGCGCAGCCTGCGCTCATGGCTTCCAGCAAACTCCAGCTGAGCACAAAGGGGTAGGTCAGGTAGGCATGCACGGTGGAGATTTGCAACACCCTTAAAAAGTCGCTGTAGGGCACGCGGCCCACGAAGTGCACGCGCGAAATGTCAAGTTGGTCGCGCACCTCGTTCAGAAAAATATCACGCCAGGTTTGTGCCTGCCCCTCGGCACTGAGGGGTGCGGCTGCACCGTAACTGACCTCGTTGCCCCCGATCAAGACCACATGGGCTTTAGGGCGGGCTCGCAATATGGCGGGCAGCGCCCGCATGAACTGGTGATAGCCCCGGTAAGGCTCCAAATTGCGGTTAACGAAGGTGATGACCTCGTCGTTTTGCCCCAGTTGCAGCACGCCCGAAGGGGTTTGCACGCGAATGGTGGCGGAGGCATCGGGTTTGATCTGGTCGGTGCGAATGCCGTCGTGGATGACCGAGATGCGCGATGCAAAGGGCTCTGGGAACAACGAGGCTTGCCAGTGAGTGGGCGACAACCCGGCCTGAGCACGCGGAAAGTGCAGCTCGTAATTGGCGTTTTTCATTTGCAAGCGGCAACCACTGCCTTGCTCGGAGGGCCCAAATTCGGGGTCAAACCCCACATCGGCACCTTGGGTTTGGTAGAAAAACTCGCAATAAATGCCCATGCGCGCTCGGGGCCAGACCTGTTGCAAAAACAAACTTTCGCCCCAACCCGGATGGGCCACGATGACATCCGGCGTAAAACCCGCTTGTTGCATTTCCAAAGCGGCACGCCAGGCGGCTTCGCCCCGGATAGTTTTGGTCTCCAATTCGGCCACCCAGCGGTGGGTGCCTGTGCCGGACCGGCCATTGACGGGGTAGCGCACCAATTGCACGCCGGGCATGGCCGGGCTGGCGTTGATGTGCATGGCCACCACGCGGTGACCTTGGCGTGCCAGGGCAGGGGCCAAGTGCTTGAACTGGCCCGGAAAGTTTTGGTGGACGAAAAGAATGTTCATTTTGGTGATTATTTAGGCTGAATCATCGCACGCCTGAAGCCGTCAGGATGGTGTGTCCAGGCCCCGTTAAGATAGCCCGTTGACCCTTTTAACCCGATTCAAGAAAGTTAAGCATGAGCATTCAGACCGTAGGCATCATTGGCGCAGGCACCATGGGCAATGGCATCGCACAGGCGTGCGCGGTGTCGGGCATTCCGGTGGTCATGGTGGATATTTCAGAAGCGGCTGTGGCCAAAGGCATCGCCACGGTGTCGGGTAGTTTGGATCGCTTGGTCAAAAAAGAAAAAATCACCGAAACCGACAAAACCAATGCCTTGGCGCTGATCAAGGGCAGCACCACTTATGAGGACCTTAAAAACACCCAATTGGTGATTGAGGCCGCTACAGAAAACCAGGACCTCAAGGTCAAGATCCTCAAGCAACTCGATGGCTTGTTGCCTGCCGAGGTCATCATTGCCTCCAACACCTCATCGATCTCCATCACGCAACTGGCCGCCGCCACGCAGCGCGCCGACCGATTCATTGGCATGCACTTTTTTAACCCTGTGCCCATGATGGCACTGGTCGAAATCATCCGTGGCCTGCAAACCAGTGATGCCACGCACGATGCGGTGCACGCCCTGGCCACCGCACTGGGCAAAACCCCGATCACCGTTAAGAACGCCCCCGGCTTTGTGGTCAACCGCATTTTGGTACCCATGATCAACGAAGCCCTGTTTGTGTTGTCCGAAGGCCTGGCCACCGCCGAAGACATCGATGCTGGCATGAAACTGGGCTGCAACCAACCGATTGGCCCGCTGGCGCTGGCCGACATGATTGGCCTGGACGTGTGCTTGGCCGTGATGGAGGTCTACCTGAAAGAGTTCGGCGACAGCAAATACCGCCCCTGCCCCTTGCTGAAAGAAATGGTGGCCGCAGGCCACCTGGGACGCAAAACCGGGCAGGGCGTTTACAAATACTGAAGCCCTATTTGCGAGGTTGAGCCCTCGTCGTGAGATTGATTACTCTTCGTAGTACTGAGTCTTCTTCGTAGGAGCGAGCCCCCGCTCGCGAATGTCAGTACCCCAGCAGTCTTTCTTGTGCCCCGAAATCTTCGTAGGAGCGAGCCCCCGCTCGCGAATGTCTGATCAACAGCAATGCCCGATCAGCCTGCAAAGCCCTTGCACAGATTCGTCCGCAGGGGCGGCCTCCCACAGGGATGGGAATTGCTGATCAATCACAGGCAAGAGGGTCACAAAGCAAAAACGCAGGTGCTGCCTTCTTTGAATAATCAATCTTTAGGGCGGCGTGGTGTCCGCCACAATCAGGGCATGACCGATTCCAACGCCTTGCACCCTTACGCCGAACTCACCCCTGACCGGGTGATGGACGCTTTGACCGATTTGGGCCTGTGGCCCGATGGCCGTTTGCTGGCGCTCAGCTCTTACGAAAACCGCGTTTATCGGGCCCACTTAGACGAACCAGTGCAAGGTGCATCGGCGGTGGTGCTCAAGTTTTACCGCCCCGGCCGCTGGACTCGAGCGCAAATTCAAGAAGAACACGACTTTGCGGCCGAGCTGGTGGCCGTTGAAGTGCCCGTGGTGGCCCCATTGGTTTTTAACGGCCAAACCTTGCACCAAAGTGCGGGATTCGACTTTTCGGTCAGCCCCTTGCGCGGTGGCCGCCCCCCGGAGCTGGACGATTTTGAGGTGCTGGAATGGATTGGCCGGTTTTTGGCCCGCATCCACACCGTGGGGGCTGCCCAGCCGTTTACCCACCGCCCCACGCTGGATGTGCACACGTTTGCACTGGAGCCTGCCCAGTGGTTGCAAACCCACCAGATGATTCCGCTGGAGGTGGAGCGTGAATGGCGCGATGCTTTGGTCCCCGCGCTGGCCTTGATTCAAGAAGCATTTGCCAACGGCGCGGCCCACCGGCGCTTGCTGCGCCTGCATGGCGACTGCCACCCCGGCAACATCTTGTGGACACCCACTGAATTGCCCGGTGGCGGCCCCCACTTTGTGGACCTGGACGATGCCCGCATGGGCCCGGCGGTGCAAGACCTGTGGATGCTCCTGTCGGGCGACCGCCGCCAACGCACGCAACAACTGTCGGCCCTGCTGGACGGGTATGAGCAAGTGCGCGATTTCGACCGCGCCGAGCTGGATCTGATCGAGCCGCTGCGCACCTTGCGGTTGATCCATTACAGCGCCTGGCTGGCGCGCCGCTGGGAAGACCCGATATTCCCCATCAACTTTCCTTGGTTCGGCACCCCCGACTATTGGCGCGGCCAAGTGCTCATGCTGCAAGAGCAGGTGGAGCAAATGCAAGAAGCTGGTTTGAGCGTTTAAGCGTTTAAGGGGAGTGGGACGGGTTTTAAGCGGGCAAATTGAAGGCCCGTGTGCCCGGATTGTTGCAGGCTAAATATGGGGATAAATTCAGTCCAGTCTAAGGAAATTGCCATGCAAGCCCGCGAAAACATTCGATCTATTTCATACCTCAAAAGCCATGCGGCACAAATTTCTGATGACGTGGCGGCCAATGTTGCTCCTTACATCATCACGCAAAACGGCGAAGCGGCCATGGTGATTGAAGGGGTGCAGCAATATCAAGACAAGGAAGACCTGATCGCCCTGCTCAAACTGCTGGCTTTGGGCGAAAAAGACAAGTAGGCCGGGCTGGGCTTGTCGGTGCAAGAGTCTCGCGCCCAACTGACTCAAGTAGACGCAGGTTTGATCACCGGCCCGGGGGTCTCCCTGTTGGGCAACGTCGGCATTACAGACTACAGAACCGTGCTGACCTCGCATCATCGTGTGCTTACCGGCAGCTGAGTGGCAACACCTATGTGTACGCCGTAGCCGGGCAAGTGCAAGATTTTCAAACCCTGTTGCTGTGGCGCTTGTTCAAGCGGTAAGCCTTCAAAACAAACCCACTGGCAGCACTGGCAGACGGTTTAAAAGCCCAGTCAAACCGGGGTCTGACGGGGCTTTTTTTAAGTCATGGATCCCGGATCATGTCTGGGATGACGTTGGGCGGGGTCCGGGATGACCGGGGCGATTTCCCCAATATCCTGCCAGCCCCAAAGGTGCAAATCCTGGCGCTCATAGGAGGCGGCTCCGCCGAAGACCAGTGAGGGCTTGATGCTTTCGTCGCCTGCTAACTTTTGCCATTTCTTCAAGCTGTCGGTCCAGTCGCTGGCGAAGGTACTGCCCGACTTAATTTCAAGCGCTTGCAAGCCTTGCGTCCTTTCGATCAGCACATCGACTTCGTGTCCCACATGGCCTCGCCAAAAGTACAGGTCCAAAGTTTGGCCCGCATTCAGGCGTAACTGTGTGTTTTTCCCGGTTCCTGGGCCCTGTCTTACAAATCCAAGTTTCAAACTTCGATTTGTAAGAGGTGAGGCTGCACAAGCCTTCGCACTTTAAAAAACAAAAAAGCCCCGCCAGACACCAGTCCGACGGGGCTTTTTCGTGGTCAGGCGCCGCTCAGCTCAACAGCGCATTCACGCGTTTCACATAGGCTGCAGGGTCAGCAGGCAAGCCGCCTTCGGCCAGCACGGCTTGGTCAAACAAGATGTGCGCCAGGTCGTGAAAGTGCACTGAACCGTCGAGCTTTTTCACCAGCGCGTGGTCGGGGTTCACTTCCAACACAGGCTTGACCTCGGGCGCTTGTTGTCCGGCCTGCTTCAGCATGCGGGCCAGTTGCATGCTCATGCCGTCGTCGGTCACCACCAAGCAGGCCGGGCTGTCCACCAGGCGGCTGGTCACGCGCACGTCTTCGGCCTTGTCTTTCAGGGCTTCTTTCAGCTTGGCCAGCACGGGCTTGAAGGTTTCGGCAGCGTCTTCGGCGGCCTTTTTCTCTTCTTCGTCTTGCAGTTTGCCCAAGTCAAACGCGCCTTTGGCCACGCTTTGCAGCGGGGTGCCGTCAAACTCGTGCACAAAATTCAGCGCCCACTCGTCCACGCGGTCGGTCATCAGCAACACCTCGATGCCCTTTTTCTTGAACACTTCCAGTTGTGGGCTGTTCTTGGCGGCGGCCAGGGTGTCGGCGGTGATGTAATAAATCGCGTCCTGACCTTCTTTCATGCGGGCTTTGTAGTCGGCAAAGCTGACGCT
>CAMDXR010000107.1 GCA_945877725.1 Limnohabitans sp. Rim8 | reverse complement strand
ATTATGGATTAAAAACAATTTTCCGAAACAATAAATTCCGAATTTCGAAACTTCATGCGACTATAGACAATACGACCCATCAAATCAACCTATATTTCATTTATCGGAAATATTTGTTCCGATTTTCGGGTTTTCCACTATGATATGAGCATGCCACTCGCCTCAGTCCCCCTCCAATCCCCTGCCCCCACTGAAATCAATGGGGACACGCCCACCTTGCGCTTGTTTGCGCTGCTGGAGGTGATTGCCAGCAAAAGCAGCTATTTCACCTTGCAAGGATTGGCCGATGAAACCGGCTTGCCCAAACCCACCTTGCACCGCATGCTGCAGCAACTTGAAAGCGCCCATTTGTTAGAGCGCACGGCCGATGCCAAGCTTTACGGTACGGGCAGCCGCCTGCGCAAACTGGCCGAAAATTTGCTCATCAACGACACCACACATGGTGCACGCCACGCCGTTTTGCGCCAATTGGTCAATGAAGTGGGTGAGAGCTGCAACCTGACCGCGCTCAGCGGAAGCGAAGTGATTTATCTGGACCGGGTCGAAACCTCGGCCCCCCTGCGCTTTTATTTACACCCTGGGTCACGGGTGCCGGCCCATTGTTCGGCCAGCGGCAAAATCTTTTTGTCGCTGATGACCCCCAGCCAGCGCCAGCGCTTGCTGGCCCACGCCACCCTGGAGGCTTACACCCCCAAAACCTTGACCGACTTGCAAGCGCTTGAGCAAGAAATCAAACAAGTCAAACGTCAAGGTTTTGCACTGGACAATGAAGAGTTTTTGCCTGGCCTCATGTGCGTCGCCGCTTTGGTGCCCTCAAGCCAAGGCCCCTCCAACCTCTGCGTAGCCGTGCAAGCACCCGTCTTGCGCCTGACGCCCGAGCGCTGCCTGCAACTTTTACCCGCTTTGCAACGCGCAGCGCAAGCCATCAGTGCCATTGAAACCGAGGCCATGCCGTGACCCCTTCTGCACCCTTTAAACGCGTCGATGTACGCAGCGTCTTTGGCATCGACAGCCCATTGCAAGTGAGCGCTTTCACTGAACGATCAGAGCATGTGCCCGAGATCGACCCTGAATACCGATTCAACCGCGAAGTCACTCTGGCCTTGCTGGCCGGTTTTGAGCACAACCGCAGGGTCATGCTGCAAGGCTTGCACGGCACGGGCAAGTCCACCCACATTGAACAAGTGGCGGCACGCCTGAACTGGCCCTGTGTGCGCATTAACCTAGATGGCCACTTGAGCCGTCTGGACCTGGTGGGGCGTGATGCCGTGGTGTTGCGCGAGGGTCAGCAGGTCACCGAATTCCAACCGGGCATCGTGCCCTGGGCGCTGCAACGTCCAGTCGCCTTGATTTTTGACGAATACGATGCAGGTCGCCCAGAAATCATGTTCGTGATTCAAAGACTTTTGGAGCGCGACGGCCAATTCACCTTGCTCGATCAAAACCAAGTGATCAAGCCCCATGCGCAATTTCGGTTGTTTGCCACCAGTAACACCGTCGGACTGGGCAATTTGAACGGCCTGTACCACGGCGCTCAGCAATTGAACCAAGCCCAAATGGACCGCTGGAACATCGTGGCCACACTTAACCACCTGCCCCCTGAACAAGAAATGGCCATCGTACGTGCCCGGGTACCCGCCATGCGGGAAGCCAACCGAGAGGCCCAGTTGCAGGCCATGGTTCAGTTTGCCAATCTCACACGGCAAGGCTTCAAGGTGGGTGATTTGTCCACTCTCATGTCACCACGCAGTTTGATCAGCTGGGCAGAAAATCTGGAAATTTTTGGTGACCTGACGCAGGCACTTTATCTGAGCTTCATCAACAAGGGCGATGAGTCCGAGCGCACGCTTTTGGGCGAATACTTTCAGCGTTGTTTTGACTTGGAGCTGCGCACGCCATGAGCTTCAACAGCGCGGGAGCCCCCCCGCTGTTCGGCGCCCCTGCGGAAACAGAGAGTAACCCCGCCGAAGGCCCCAACGCACAAGCCTTGCTGCGCCAACAACACGCGCAAGACGACCTTTGTGCCGCCAGTGCTCGGGCCTTGAGCGCCGAGCCGCATCTGCATTACCGCCAACGCCGCCTTTATCGCAACACCCAACGCCTGCCCGACTTTGCGCCGCATCTGCACCCGGTCCATGGACAGGATGATTGGCGGTCATTTCGCGCAGCCAGCGATGGTGCTGCATTGCGACTGCGTTACTCCGACAGCGCAGTGCATGCGCGGCTGTGTCAACGCCATGCCTTGATGCCCCTAGAACGGCTGATCGTGGAAATGCTGGAGCAAATTCGCGTCGAATCACTGGCCGCCGAATTGGGCTTACCGGGCGCGGCGCACAACTTGCGTCACCGCTTTGAGGTTTGGGCAGTGGCCTTGGGTCAATCCGATCTGGCCGAAACCGTCCAGGGCCTGACGCTGCTGTCCGTGGCACTGATATGCCGTGCAAGGGTGCTGGGTGAACCGGTTCCCGAGGGCCTGATGGACATGATTGAGTCCACCCGTTTTGCCCTGTCAGCGGTCATTGGCCACGACTTACGCGGGCTGCGGCTGACCCGTTTGGATCAAACCCTTTATGGTGAGCATGCCCTGAACATTGCGCGCAATGTGGCTCAGTTCAGTGTGGCTGGCGAAGTGCAGCCCGCAGCCACCCGCATCAACCCGGTGCAACAAACCCGAGCCCGTCTTTCACTTTGGATTGACTTTGAAGGGGGCGAGGACAAAGACGCGGCGGCTGCATCCCCGGGCCAAGGGCAAAACCCTGAAGAAATATTAAAGACTTATGCCGTGTTCACCACGGCCTACGACCGCACGGTGCAAGCCGCCGACTTGGTTCGTCAGGCAGAGCGCCAGACCCTGCGCACTGTGCTGGATACCCGCATTGAACGTCAGGGTGTGGCCCTGCAACCCTTGGTTCGGCAACTCAAGGCCATGCTCAGCCCACCGCGCTGGGATGACCTTGAACACGGCCAAGACGAGGGCCGAATCGACGGCAGCCGCCTGTCCCAGTTGGTGACCAACCCGTTGCAGCGGCAGCTTTTTGTGCGCGAGCGACAACGGCCTGTGCCCGATGCGGCCGTGACGTTTTTGATCGACTGTTCCGGCAGCATGAAATCACAGCGCGAATCCATCGCCATGCTGGTCGATGTCATGAGCCGCGCCCTGGATTTAGCAGGTGTCAAAAACGAAATTTTGGGCTTCACAACGGGCGCCTGGAGCGGTGGACGCGCCATGCGCGATTGGCGGCGCGCCGGACAACCACAGCCCGCAGGCCGCTTGAACGAACGTTGCCACATGGTTTTTAAACCGGCGGAAAAAGCATGGCGAGGGGTCCGCCGCGACATCGCTGCGCTGCTAAAACCCGAGATTTACAGAGAATGCCTCGACGGTGAAGCACTGCTTTGGGCTGAGCAAAGGCTGATGGCACAGAACACCTCGCGTCGCATCCTGATGGTGGTCTCCGATGGCAGCCCCAGTGACAGTGCCACCTCACAAACCAATGCCCCCCACTACTTAGAACAGCATTTGCTGGCGGTGACCGAACGCATTCAGCGCAGCGGCCAGATCGAGCTGACCGGGCTCGGCGTGGGTTTGGACATGAGCGCTTATTACCGCCACAGCGACATGCTTGACCTGTCTGACCTGCAAGGACAGCAGGTGTTTACACAAGTACTGAGGGCCATGCGCCCCAGAAAACGATGAACCTGTTAGCCGCCCTCTCCATTCCCGACAGTGCCCATGCGTTGACCTTGCTGGGCAGCAGCTTGGTGGTGCTGTTTGCCGGGTTTGTCAGGGGCTTGGTGGGGTTTGGATTTTCTGCGCTTTGTGTCACCAGTTTGTCGGTTTTTTTGCCCCCGGCTCAGGTCGTCCCGGCCTTGTTTGTGCTCGAAATTCTGGCCAGCATCAGCTTGCTCAAAACTTGTTGGCCCGATGTGCACTGGTCTTGGCTGCGGGTCTTGGCGCTGGGCAATTTGGTTTTCATTCCACTGGGCGTGCTGACCCAGCAGAGCCTGCCGCCCGACACCCTGCGCTTGCTGATTGCTGCACTCATTTTCTCTATTGCACTGGCTCAACTTCAAGGCCTGCGCCCACAAGGCGAGCCTGGCAAAGCCTTGAAATGGGGCACCAGCATTTTCAGTGGCTGGCTGAATGGCCTGGCAGCCATTGGCGGCATTGCCGTGGCCATGGTCTTTAACCAGTCGCGACTGGCCCCGGCAGTGATGCGTGCCAGCCTGGTGGTGCTGTTTTTGTTCACCGACCTGTTTGCCCTGCTCAGTCTGGCCCTGATGGCCCATTGGGGACTGGTGCCCTCAACGCTCAGTGAGATCAGTGGCCCCACGGCTTTTTGGTCCGCCGCTTGGTTGCCCGCCATGTTGTTGGGCATTTGGCTTGGACACCGCCAGAGCGCCAAAATTTCAGCAGACCAGTTTCGACGTTTTGTGCAAGTCTTGTTGCTGGTGATCGCTGTGTTGATGGGCTGGCGAGCGCTTAACCCCTGATCGGTTCTGCCCAAAACTCAGCAATGACCTGTGGCACTAAGCCGTTTCTAGCGCGCGTTGCATCTGCTGCGCCACAAATTGACGAAAAACGGCCATGACGGGCAACTCGGTCCGTCCAGCCAGTGTGACCATACCCAGATGTGCGGAACCCACAAAAGGCGGGTCCATCACGATCTCGACCAACTCACCACTTTGAAGCCCCTGTCGGGCGGCCGCGATGATGCCCAGGTAAATAGCATCCGTATGGGTCACGGTCTCTATCAAGCTGGCGATGTCCTCACACTCCAAGCCGGTCAAGCGATGCGGATCTGCCAACGAACCGTAATGCGCCACCAAAATCCTCGCCACCTCGTCCGATAAAGGAATAGAGGCCATCGGGTAGTCTAATAACGCCTCAAATGCAGTGCCCCCCGGTCGGGCAGATTGCAACAAAGGATGCGACTTGCGGCAAATGAAACCTGCACGCAATTGCGCCATCACTTCAATGCGCAAATCAGGCGCCGGCACGACGCGGCGTAAATCCACGACCAAGGCATCGAGTTCACGCGAGCGCAGCTGCTGCAGTTGTAATGCCGTAGCACCACGGCTGACAGACACATGAACTGCCGGATGATGCTGGGCCACATAAGTCAACCAGGGCGTCATCAGCAAGGCCCCGGGCCCTGAACCCAAACCTACACGCAGACTGCCCAAACCCCCTTGCTGCAGCAAAGCCGCCCCTTGTTTGAGTTCTTGCGCCTCGTGCACGATGCGCCTGGCCCGCTCCAGCACAGACAAACCCAAGGGCGTCAATTCATTTTTTTTACCCACACGGTCCACCAAAGGCCCCCCCAATTCCTCTTCGAGCACCTGAATACTGCGACTGAGCGCAGACTGGGTGATGAACAGTTTTTCGGCGGCGCGACTGAAGGACCCGGTCTCAGCCAAGGCCAGCCAATGGGTGAGGTGCTTGAGGTTCATGTATTCATTTTAAGAATGAAAATTATTAAAATAAGTCATTTGACACATAAATACGAGATTTTTAATATGAACACCGGTTTCTAACTATTCATCCGCCCTTTGGAGACAACCATGACACTGACATCCTTTTTCAGCCGACTGATACCGGCCTTTGTTGCCGGATTGACCCTGCTCTCGGCACATGCCCAGAATTATCCCAACAAAAACATCAGCCTGATCGTGCCCTACCCTGCTGGTGGCCCGTCTGACTTTTTCGCACGCAAACTTCAACCAGAAGCTGCTGCCAAACTTGGCCAAACGATGATCATCGAGAACGTCGGTGGCGCCGGTGGCTCGATTGGCTTGAACAAAGTCATCAACTCACCCGCAGATGGCTACATGCTCGCGCTGGGCAGCCCCATGGAACTGGTTTTGGCCCCTATGGCCATCCAGGGTGTGAAATACAAGCCCGAAGACTTCAAGTTGGTGGCTCAATTTGCCACAACCAACACCATCTTGGCCGTCCGCACTTCACTCAATATCAAGAGCGTTGACGAACTCGTGGCACATGCCAAAAAGAACCCCAATACGCCGCTGTCTTATGGCAGTGTCGGACACGGTTCTTTGTATCACCTGATTGGTGAAAAATTTAGCCAACTCACCAAGGCCCCTATGCTGCATGTGCCCTACAAAGGCATCGCACCCTTGCTTTCCGACCTGATGGGCGGGCAGATCGACATGGCTTTCCTGCCCATGGCCGGCTCCATTCCACAAACCATCATCGACGGCAAGATCAAGGGCTTGGGCGTGACCGCAAAAACGGCCCACCCTCTGTTCAAGCAATTCCCACCGCTGGCCACCATGCCTGGTCTGGAAGCCATGGAGTTTGACATCTGGAGCGGTATCCAGGTCCACAAGAGCACGCCCGATGCAGTGGTTGCCACCTTGAGCAAGGCGTTTTATGCAGCCTTGGACAATCCGGAAACACGCAAGGCTTTCGAGGCCAGCGGCAACGTGGTGTTGGCCACCCGCACCCCCGCCGACCTGACTAAAACCTACAACTCCGAGATTGAGCGTTATCGGGGCATTGCACGCAGCATCAACCTGCAACCCCAGTAATAAAGGCCCCCCCATGAACGCGCCCAGCGATGGTTTTTTGCACGAAAAATTGCAAGCCCTGCATGCGCAGGCAGATGAATTCATCGCGGTGCGGCGCGACATTCACCGACACCCCGAGATGGGCTACAAAGAGTACCGCACCAGTGATCTGGTGGCCGAGCAATTGGTCTCTTGGGGCTATCAGGTGCAGCGCGGTCTGGGCGGCACCGGTCTGGTAGGTCAACTGAAAAGGGGCGATGGCACGCGTGCCATAGGCATTCGTGCCGACATGGATGCGCTGCCGATCGACGAAGCCACCGGCCTGCCTTATGCCAGTTGCAACGTGGGCATCATGCATGCCTGCGGCCACGATGGGCACACGGCCATGCTGCTGGCGGCGGCCAAGCACATTGCCCTGAAAGGCGATTTTTCGGGCACCGTCAACCTGATTTTCCAGCCGGCAGAAGAAGGCTTGGGTGGCGCTAAAAAGATGATGGAAGACGGCCTTTTCCGTCAATTCCCATGCGACGCCATCTTTGCCATGCACAACATGCCGGGCCAACCGCAAGGTCATATTGTCTTGCGTGACGGTGCGGCCATGGCCTCTTCAGACAACGTGACCATTACTTTGCACGGCAAAGGCGGGCATGGGGCCATGCCGCATTTGTCGGTAGACCCGGTGGTGGCCGGATCGGCCATTGTCATGGGCTTGCAAAGCATCGTGGCACGCAATGTCGACCCGCAACAAATGGCCATCATCACGGTGGGCGCGTTCAATGCAGGGATCGCTAACAACGTGATCCCGCAAACCGCGACGCTGAAGCTGAGTGTCCGTTCGCTTGACCGCGATGTGCGCATCTTGCTCGAACAACGCATCTGCGAATTGGTCCATGCCCAAGCCCAAAGCTATGGGGTAAAGGCAGACATTGACTACCAACGGGGTTACCCCGTACTGGTCAATCACATGGCCGAAACCGACTTTGCCCGAAATGTGGCCGAAGAACTGGTGGGCACCGACAAAGTGGTCCGCCAAGGCCGCGCTCTGAACGGCAGCGAAGACTTTGCCTTCATGCTTGAAGAAGTGCCCGGCAGCTACCTCCTGATCGGCAACGGCGACGGCACAGGCGACGGGCACGGTGTCTGTATGGTGCACAACCCGGGTTACGATTTCAACGACAAAAACGTTGCCATCGGATCGGCTTTCTGGACTTTGCTGGTCGAGCGTTTTTTACCCGCCTGAACACCAAGTTTGGACAGTGAACCGACCGACAGGCTCAGCCTGCGGTCGGTTTTTTTTATGGGGCGAGTTGAATCAGTTCTTGAGTGAGTGCGTGCAAGCGCGTTCCGGTGCGCGTGAGGTCGGTCACCACACTGAAATGGTTAAGGCCGGGCAGGGCTTCGCAGACAGGCACTGTTTTGGGCCCCCAAGCTTGGTGAATCAACCGGTTTTGACGCAAAAATTCGGCGCTCTCGTCTCCCCCGGCCACGGAATAAAGCACCCCTTTAGCGGGGCGTTGCCATTTGGCTGGGCTGGCTATGCGAACTTGGGCTGGCGTTAGCTTCAGATCTGCCTGCACAAAAGGGGTCTTGCGCACAGGTTCCAAATCGAACAGGCCTGAAATTGACATCGTTTTGCGCACCAAACCCGTAGGCAAATCACGCCCCACTTGCTTCCAGTGGCAGCCCAGCATCATGGCCGCCAAATGGCCGCCCGCCGAATGGCCAATGACCGTGATGTTGCTGCGGTCACCACCGTGCTCGCCAATATGACGCCAAACCCAGGCCGTGGCTTGGGCCATTTGAAGGGCAATGTCCGGAATGGTCACCGGCAGTGACTCGGTGCCCGGGCACAGGGCGTAATTCACGACCACGCCACACGCCCCCATGGCATGCAGGGCGGGGGCAACAAATGAATGGTCAGATTTGTCCAAACTGCGCCAATAGCCGCCATGGATAAAAATGACCACGGGCGCATGGGCCTGGGCTGCGGGAAAAATGTCGAGGGTTTCGTTAGGCCCATCGCCATAACGCACATCGAGTTGAGCTTTCAGCGTGTCACGGGCCTGGGCGGAGGCTTGGGTCCAGTGGGCGAAATGATCCGCAAAATCCGGCACCAGCGCCCGGTTGTTGTACATACGGTCGTGCCAAGCGGCATCTTTAATGGGCATGGGTATCTCCATAAATGAGGTTCCGTCATCTTGGCACAAGCCACAAACCTTGACTGCAAAACCCGGGACAAGCTTAGGCAGGCATGTCCACACTTCCCTAGATTTTCATCTCCAGACGCAGTTGAACAGTGCGCCAGTTGCGGTCTGTGGTGCGGGACGTCTCACTCAGGCTGCCGTTGATGAAGCTGGAAGAGGTCAGGTAATCACGCGGCACCAGGTTGCTAACGGTCAGTCGCAAGGCATTGGCCCCTGAAATACGCCATAAACCGTACACGTCTGCCACCCGTTTGACCCCTTGGTAAGACAGTTGTTGTTCTGAACGCTGGGTGAAGTAATCAGGATTCCAATTCAGGTTGCCCCCCAAGGTCAGGGGCAGGCCGCGCAGTCGGTAATCTGCGCCCAAGTTGGCCGTCATGCCCGGTTGCTGGTCCAATCGGTTGTTGGGTCCGGGTATCGCTTTGACTTTGGAACGAAAGAAACTGGTGTTGCTTCGAATGTCCACGGGCCAGGCATCCGTAAATGCTTGGTCCAAGCGGAATTTGGCCTCCAGTTCAATGCCTTGGGTGTAGGC
>CAMDXR010000106.1 GCA_945877725.1 Limnohabitans sp. Rim8 | reverse complement strand
TGTCGCGGGTGTTGCCGCTTTGGGTCACGCGGCCGTTCACGGTGGTCTGCAAGGCCAGCGCCATGGGGTTGGCGATGTCGGCGGCGTCCACCCGCCACGGCCCCAGCGGGGTGCAGGTGTCGCGGTTTTTGACCCGCAGGTTGGGCCGGTACCAGTTTTCCAAATAGTCGCGGATGGCGTAGTCGTTGGCCACGGTGTAGCCGCCCACAAAGTCGTAGGCATCGGCTTTTTTGACGTGTCTTGCGGTGCGCCCGATTACTACGGCCAACTCGCATTCGTAGTGCATGTATTTCACATCTGCTGGGCGCAGCGTCAGGGCGCGGTGCCCGATCAAAGAGGCTTCGCCTTTCATGAAAGCCAGCGGCTCTTCGGGGGCCTTGAAGGCCAGTTCTTTGGCGTGGTCGGCATAGTTCAGGCCCAGCGCGATCACGGTCCGGGCTTGCGGCACAGGGTCGAGCGGTGGCAGCCAGACCACTTCGTCAAAACCCACACGCCGCCCCTTGTGCGGCCCCTGGGTTATGAGCAACTGGCCATCGGACTCTGTGGCTTGCTGAACGGCGCCCGCCCAGGCAATGCGTGCGTGCTTCATGCGGCGGCCCTCACCTGAACGCGCATCGAGCACAGGCCCGGTGCTGATATTTCTACGGTGTCGCCCGCTTGGGCGCGGGGCCGCATGCCCTCGTCCGCGCGCCCCTGCAAACTGCCGGGCAAACAATCTGTGCCCACCATCAGCACATCGCCGGGTTGCAGCGTCATGAACTCACCCACATCGGCCAACAAACGGTCTATGGGGCGCACCATGTCTCGCAAGCTCAGGGTCTGCACTTGCTCTCCATTGCGCCGGGTTTCTATCGACAAACTCGCCCAGTTACTCAAGCGGCCAAACGGTGTGGTTTGTTCGGGCAGACCCAAATAACCATCGCGACAGCGAAACTTGACCGGGGGGCGGTAATAACTGGCATGGGGCACCGACCAATCGCACAACAAGGCGACCGATTCCACCTGCCCTGCCGCGCCCATGACCAAGCCCAAAGTGGCCCCAATGTCCACTTCGGTCACCCCGTCTTGCAGCACCAAATCCTGGCCCGCCGGGCTGAAGGTGTTGGCGCTTTTGACGTAAAGCACGGGCGCTTGGGGCGGGGCTTTGTAGGGGTCGGCGTTCATGCGGGGGGCCCAAATGGCCCATTCGGTCTGAAAGTTGAGCAAGCTGCCATACACGGTGCCCCGGGGCTGCCAGGGGGTGAGAGGCCATCGGTCGGTCTGCATGCTTATTCCTCTGAAAATTCTGCGGAGGTGGCTGATTCGGGGTCTGAATCGGCTGTTGACTCAGGGGTTGACTCAGGGCTTTCAAGAGCGATCAGTTGGTCCAGCAAACCGTACAAGGCCGCCAGGCTGGTTTTGCCCAACTGCTGCTCCATCCACTGGTAATGCGCCTCGATGGTTTGCGACAAAGCCTGCACCTTGGCAAGACCTGCGGGCGTGGCGCGCACCACCGTACGGCGCGCGTCTTGGGGGCAACGCTGGCGCTCGATCAGGCCGGCCAGTTCCATGCGCGTGAGCACCCCGGTCAGGCTAGGCCCCAACAAATAAGCCTCTTTGGCGATCCGCCCGGTCTCAATGCCTGCCGCTTGGTCGGCATGCTCACCCAACACCCGCAACACCCGCCACTGCTGGTCCGACAACCCATGCTGTCGCAAACTGGGCCGCGTGTGCAGCATCACCGCCTCGCGGGCTTCAAGCAAGAGCCGGGGCAAATTGCGGTGAACAAAAGGTGTGGCGGTCATTTATTTAACATGTTAAATGATTTTGACCGGGGGGTGAAGAGGGGAAGTGCGGGGTGTGGGGCAACAAATCGATGAAATTGGAGTTCAACAGTTGTAAAGCATTGAATTACGTCACCTCTAGGTTAAATCGCTTCGAACCTATCCAAATCAAGGGGTCCACACCTCCTCAACCCATGAAGTCAGCAGGTAACTGAGCTTTCAAACAATAGGCTTTCTGGCCTTGCTGAGAGCTTGGTTGGGGGCCTGTCCAAACCGCATCAAAAATCCTGTGCGCAAGGGTGGTGGTCGCAGGTAATTTGTACAAATGTTCGGGCTTGGGGGTTCTCAGGCCCAGCACACGGTCGATGCGCAACATGACCGTGTGCTCGCCCAAAGGGTCTCTGTCGTACACCACACCGTAGTTTCTAGCCCGTGATGTGCTGACGCGATCCAACAGAAGACCCATATCAAACTGGGGGATGACTTGGTTACGCCATAGGGTCTGCCCATCGAGAGGCTTGTTCTGAGGGTCAAGGTCCATGACTTCATGCACCTGAAAAGCAGGAAGCAAGAGATCGATGTCATCCACCCTGATGTGAAGAAACTGTGCCATGGGCCTAGCTGTTTAAGCGGTCAAAGGCAAGCGATGCGGCGTCGGCAGATTTTCTGCCAAGCGGAACAAGGCTGTCGCATCCAAAATTAGCACCACCCGACCATCCCCCAAAATGCTGGCGCCGCCCACCCCCGGCAAGGCCGCCAAGCGCGGATGAATGTCTTTGGTAAAAAGTTCCTGTCGACCCACAAACGCCTGCACAGAAACGCCCAAAGAGCGTTGCCCGTCACTGATGACCACCACGCAAGCTTGCGACGAAGTTTCGGCGGTGGGATAACCCAGCAGTGCCTCAAGTCGCACGATGGGTAGAAAGTTACCGCGCAGCAAAATTGCGGTCCGACCTTGAACGGTTTGGTAGGCCTCTGTTTCAATTTCCACCAACTCAGCCACGTAACGCCCTGGGATGGCCAGGGTTTGCTGGGCACTCTTGACCAATAGAACCTCTTGGACAGCTGCCGACAGCGGCATTTGCAGGGTGAAAGTAGTGCCACGCCCCACCTCGGAGTCCAGATGAATGGTGCCGCCCAAGCGCATGACACTGGTCCAAACCACATCCATGCCCACGCCACGTCCTGAGGTCTCGGTTACCACATCGGCGGTGCTGAAAGCCGGTTTGAAAATGAAGTTAAGAATTTCCTCCTTGTCCATTTGCAGACTGTCTGTTTCTTTCACCAAACCCCGCTCAATGGCTTTGCGACGAATTCGCTCAGGATCAATGCCTTTGCCGTCGTCCCTTACGCGAATGATGATTCGACTGCCTTGCTGCTCTGCCTGAATACAAATGATCGCTTCGTCTGGTTTGCCTGCTTTGAGGCGATCATCGGGCGCTTCGACCCCGTGATCGACACTGTTGCGAACCATGTGCAGCAGCGGATCGGCCAAAGACTCCACCATGGCTTTGTCAATTTTGACTTCCTGCCCGATGAGTTCTAAACGGATTTTTTTGCCTTGAGCCAACGCCAGATCTCTGACCATTCTGGGGAAGCGTTTAAAAACCAATTCAACGGGAACCACCCGAAGCCCCATCACACTTTCTTGAAAGCGGGACAGCGTGCCTTGAATCAGGGCATCGGTTGCTTGCAGCCGACGAAGTTGGTCGTCCAATATTTCGGATAAATTTTGCAGATCGACAAGCAAACTTTGAGGCAGACTTTCTGGATCTTCTTGATGATGTCGCAAACGCTGCAATCCCTCGCGCACGCGAGGGTCACCAATAATGTGGGCCAGTTGCCCCCGGACCAGCACCATCTCACCAATCTGGTTCATGAACTGGTCCAACATTTCTCCAGGCACTCGGATCACATTCAAGGGTGTATTGCCAGTCGCCTGCTTTGTAGTCTTTTGAGCCTCCGTTACATTTGCGACATTTTCAGAAGGCACCAGGGTTAGTGCCAACACTGGGGATGCTGGTTTGGCAGCGCTTAGCTGCAATGCCTTGGCCTCATTCAAGTCGTTTCCCAGCTGGCTGAGCAACAATAAACAACCAGCGCCATGGTCGAGCTTGCTGAGGGTTGATTCAATAACCGCCCACGGCAACTTGGATACAAAAAGCATCTCGTACCAACTCCGATCGTCTTCGATCAAGGTGCGGTTGGTGATGACCCGGCCATTGGCGTCCGCCCATCCCAAAAATCTCGCGGCCATTTCTTCAGAAGATTCCAGGTGGGCTTTGATCAAGTAAGCCGAGGCCCCGCCCTGAATTAATTGCACCAACTCTCGCTTTAAATCTGGCGAAAGCAGTTCTGCCAATGGGGCAGGGATGTTCAACGACGACACAAACTGCCGCACGGTTTCAACCGAGGCATCGAAAGTGTCAGGGGCCATGTGACAGTCAGCAGCATCAAAAGCAAGCAAATAATTTCGTATGCGTTGTTGCAGTTGATCGTCAACAGCTTTCAGATCAGCTTCATGTTGAGGTGTTTGACCCAGTGGCTTATGGGTTCCGAAAAAATGACGAATCATCTGCAGCGCATCGCTACAAAATGCCATGACTTCGTGATCGATGCCTTGCTGTTTACGCCCTGTGCAAGCGAGCGTATCAACCAACAGCAATGGAAATAGCGTGTGTTCGCGTGGATAAAGAACAGCCAAGTCGCCATGAATTTTCAAAAACCATTGCATTAGCAAATGCCTGATTGACTTGCCCTCCATGTGGGCTGGCAAGCCAGGTGTCTGCAACAGATCTTCAACTTGGTTCAAGTGCTTCAGCAACAGTTCAGTCAGTGTGGGCGAGATCACCATGGCCAAAGACTCACCCCCCAGATCAAGCCCCTTGATTTCACCCAAGATGTTGAGGTCAAGCAAGAAGGGGCCGATGGCATCGACCATGCGCTCAGTGTCGTCCTGAGAAATCAACCCCGGTGCAGGGATCGCACTCAAAATAATTTCAAGCCGAAGAGCAAGTCCTGCATAACCCAAACCTTGAGCGGCTTGGATCATCTGGTGCAATGCGTTGCGAGTGTCTTGGCTCAGCTTGAATATTTCAGCCTCGTCTTGTTTTAAGACCATGGTGCTGGCCAGTGTTTCCAAAATCGGCAAGCCAATGCGTATCGATCGCAAGAAAACCGCATCGGGGTTTTGAGTCTCAAGCCCAAGCGTGGCTACCGTTACAGAAGCTCCCTCTGGGTGCTTACTACTTAGTTGGAGCGATTCCGATGACAAAGTCGTTATGGGCTCATGCCCGATTTCAACAAACGATACAGCTGCGGTTGTAACGGGTTTCACGTCATTCCCCGACAGCGCTTTGCCCTGACTGATCGTCTTGAAGGCGCGTACAAGCTCTTCAAGCAAAGCCACGGGTTTTTCTCCATCGACCCGGTCTGCGACGGCTTTTTGGCAAAGGATCTTGATGGCATCGAGTGACCGAAGCAGCAGGTCAACCATGTGGTGATTGAGCACGGCACTGCCCTCTCGCACCTTACCCAACAAGTCTTCGCTGCGGTGGGCGATGGACTCGAGGACACTTAACTCCATGACCCCACTGAGACCTTTCAAGGAATGAAAGGCTCTGAAAAGCGCCGACACCTCGTCTGAACTAAGTGCATCAGCATCTGCCTTAACGAGCAAAGACTCGATGCTTTCAAAGTGCTCTTCGGTCTCTATGGCGTATTGCGCCCAAATGGTTTCCAAAAAATCGTCAGACATGGCCTCAAACTCCTTTCGAGTGGGGGGTCGATGAACCGGTCAACCCGGTCACATCAGCCCCAGAACACGTCGGGCGGTAGTGACGATTTCATGCCCTTTTTTAGAATTCAGGTCGAGGCTCATCGCACCTGATGGTTTGGCAATCACATCGGCTGCACCATACTTACGAGCCTCTAGGGCATGGGGTGAACCCGCTTGCGCAACAGAGGACACCACGATCACCGGCACCGTACTCATCAGGCGAAGGCGCTTCATGCACTCAATACCATCCATGTGAGGCATTTCGATGTCCAACAGAACCAGATCAGGCAATAAGTTCTGAACTTGCTGCAGCGCTTCGAGGCCATTCTTGGCTTCACCAGCCACTTCAAGATCAGGGTCTGAGGTGACCATGCCGCGCAACAGTGCGCGCATGACAAACGAGTCATCCACAATGAGTAGGCGTTTCTTGACCATGAAAACTTCTTTATGAATACAAGGTTTTAAAGCCGAATGGCATACGCCCAGCGCACAAACGAGACAGGCTTTTGCCTATCTCTTGCGGCGATAGGACAGCGGTGGCCAAGCCAGCGTTGATGATGGATGTGGGCATGCCGTCCACGATGCAAGTTTCAGGCTCCTGGGCCAATACATGCGCGTTTTTTCGGTCAACCAATTCTTGCGCCCCCAGCAGGCCATCGCTTCCCATGCCCGTCATGACCACTGCAACGACTGGACAAGAAACCGAGGCTGCCGATCTGAAAAGTACATCGGCATTGGGGTGAATGGAGGCTTGTAAATCGGTCTTTTGATAGAGCATGAATTTACCTGGAAAGGGTTCGCGAATGACAACGTCTGAACCTCCTTTTGCAATCACAATGATGCCGGGCTTCAGCTCCATTTGCTCGGTACTTTCCACAACGTCTAAGCCGGTTTCGCTGCGCAAATGCGAGGCAAAACCACTGGTGAACAACAGAGGCATATGTTGTGCCACCACCATGGGGCAATTCAATCGGCCCATAGATTTGAGAACTTGAGGCAGCGTAGCGGGGCCACCCGTAGAAATACCAAGTACCACCAGGCCAGCAGGCAATGGATTGGTACCTTGGCGCAGTTTCCGAATTTCGACTTTTGATTCTATGGAGGCGTTAGAGAAAAAGGGCAAGCTGCCTGATCTTGAATTTTTGTCTGGAAGGTATTTCTTCTTAGCCCAGTACTGGATTTTTTCTACCAAATCCGCACCAATTTTTGCCATGTCGAGTTGCAAAAATGAAGAATTTTTGGCGATGAAATCAACAGCACCCAACTCCAACGCACTCAAAGTTGTGACTGAGTTTTGTTCGGTATGGCTACTGAGCATGATGATCGGGCAAGGCGTTTCGGCCATGATTTGGCGGGTAGCCTCCAACCCATCCATCACCGGCATCTCCACATCCATGGTGATCACATCCGGACGCAACACACGCGCCATTTCGACACACATTTGACCGGTTTTAGCTTCGCCGACCACTTCGATGTCGAGATGACTTTCTAGCATTTTGCGTATGGCGATTCGCATGAAGGCCGAATCGTCAGTAATCAGTAGCCGGGTCATAGGCGGGTGTCGTTTCTGACATACCACGGGCCGCCTTTGCCCTGGCGTGACTCAAAGTACTCAGGAACCAGCATTTTTACCGTGGCACCCAGTACCAATACGCCACCGGTCGATATGGCGCGTGCCAACATGGTTTGAACCGTCTTTTTGGCGGGATCGCCAAAATAAATCAACACATTCCGACAAAAAACTAAATCCATGCCTAGGGCAGGCGGCTGGGTGTTCATCAGGTTAAAGCGTTCGAATCGAGTGCACTGGCGAACCCACTCACGAATCTTGAAATAATTAACCCGAGGCACGGCATGGGTCGGAGTGGCCTTGATGTCCTCGAACATGATCCTCCAATCTTGTGGAAGATTTCTGAATGAGCCCATGCCCAAGTCACTGTAGCTGGCGGCTTTGGCAGTACGCAAAGCCTGATATGAAATATCGGTGCCTAAAACATGCACACTCCAACCAGATTCGGTCAAAAATCTGCCGTTGACACATTGCCCCAATCCCGTATTTTGAAGGGCACGAAGCGCACAAAAGCTCAGGTCGTAAACCTCTTCACCCGTAGAGCTTGCAGCCGACCAAACTTGCAGTTTTTTTTGTTTTTTTCTTATCGCGATCAAGTACGGCAAGATGTCTTCCGTCAGCATCCGCATAAGTTCAGGATCGCGGCAAAAATAAGTTTCCTGAACGGTCAGGTTTTCTGCCAACGCCTGCCATTCCGAATGATCGGGAGAACAGTTTTTCAGGCTCTCCACCCAATCGCGCATTGCCGTAATGGGCATGTCGTTCAAAATTCGAACCAATTTGCGCTGGACCAACGAACTCGGCTTGATGCCAAAACGGGTTTCGATGCCCGCCATTAATTCATGGGTCAGCAAAATTAAAGTGTGCGGCTGACTGCTTTCTTCTGATGAGATGCTTGAGATCAGGGCCTCAGCCCTTGATGTGGACGCGGTTGGCAAAGGCAAATAAGCATTGGCTGCTCGGGCATTTTCTACTGCCAATCGCATCTGTTGCAATAAATCATTGACCTTGTTATCCGGTGTCATGCGCGATTATTTCAATTGACTTTTTGCAGCCACAGTCAATGGCATCAAGCTTAGGAGCGAAATCAGCTCACCATCAAGTTTCCCGACTTCGTTCATGTAGTCGTTTTGTTGATTTCGGACAGGCGTGATATCAATTTCTTGGAGGTCGATCACCCGTTCAATACGGTCAACCATCAAGGCCCAAGCTTCGTTTTCGACCCGAACGATCACATACGATGAGGTCTCTATTGCGGTCACTCCAAGTAGCCGACGCAAATCAATAACCGGGGCAATTTCACCCTTGACCTGTATCACGCCAGCCAGAAATTCATCCCCATCGGGGAGGTTCACACCGGGGCTGTAGGCTTCAACGCGGTCCACCCCAAGCAATGGCAAAGCGCAACGTTCAGTGCCCAATCGGAAGGACAGCATTCGGCGTGTGGCTGGCGATGCACGCTGCAGATCAGCTTGCATGGATGTGTTTTTTCGGGGCAGAAAGCGCTGGTACTGTGCGAGGGTTTGTGGCGAAAACAAGCCACGCATGGAAAGTAAACCGGTGATACGGCCAACTCGCGCTCCAGTCCCCTTGAGATACCCCTCAAGTTGCGCACCCTCTGCCCCCTCCAAGCCTTGAATGCTTTCGCGCGCATACCGCTCAATGCCATGGATGGATGACACACTGATCCCCAGTTGTATGCCCTGCACATTCACCACCAGCACAAAATGCGCCTGGCCAATCATCGGCCGCCGAAGTAAGGCACCCAGCGACACGATCAATAACGCCTCTTCGCGCAGCGGCATCAGACCGGCTACTTCAAAGGATGAGCCAGGGAGTTGGGTGAGTGGGCCCATCTGCACAATCTCATGAACCTGTGACATCTCCAAGGCGTAGGCTTCCCCACATTCTTCTACAGTGATGGTCGCTATTTGGACGTCTGTTTTTTGCAGTGCACCATCACGAGTCGCATCGTTCAGGTCAAAGCCCATCAGTCCACCACCGCTTTCGGGTACACCCCTGGGGTCCAGTGCGCGCATGTCCAGAGCTTGCGCATCCAGCAGCAGAACCACGCCATCATTAAGGGCGAACTCTCCGCACACCAGATTGCGTGGCTCGGTTGCAGCGTAGCGTGTGATCAACGATCCATCCAAATTGATTTTGTTGTGCACCCGGTCCACTTGCAGG
>CAMDXR010000105.1 GCA_945877725.1 Limnohabitans sp. Rim8 | reverse complement strand
CATAACCCGCAGCCACTTGACGCGTGCCCGGCTGCAAAAAATCGTTTTCGGTCAAGGCACCGCCATGGGCGGTGGCGTCGGGTGCACGCAACACACTGAAAATGCTGCCCACCGACACATTTACATCGATGTTGCTGGACCCATCCAGCGGGTCGAATACCAACAGGTATTTACCACGGGGGTGTTGCGCCGGAATGGCGTAAGGCCCGTCCATCTCTTCCGAGGCCATGCCCGCCAAGTGCCCGCCCCACTCGTTCATGCGAATGAACAACTCGTTGCTGACCACATCGAGTTTTTTCTGGGTCTCGCCCTGCACATTGATGCTGCCCCCAGCATCGGCTGCGTGGTTGCCGTACAGATCCGCCAATGCGCCATAGGCCACCGACTTGGCAATGGCCTTGCAGGCCATGGCAACGTCCAGAATCAAGGCATTGAAGTCACCACTGGCATCGGGAAATCGGCGACGCTCCTCAATCAGGTATTGCGTCAGGGTAGGCGTGGTACGGGGACTCAGGGACATAGCGAAAAACTCTCTGAAGATTTAAAAAGAATACAAATATCAGCGCTGAGCTCAGGCAATTGCCGCCTGTTTGAGTGCTTGCATAACGCCCCGATAGCCGCCATCGGCATCGGGCGCACCAAATACGGCACTGCCGGCCACGCAGGTGTCGGCGCCTGCCGCCACGATTTGGGCAATGTTGTCGATTTTCACGCCACCATCTACTTCCAGCACGATGGACTGGCCGCCCCGGGCCACATGGGTGTTGATGCGCTGGCGTGCTGCTTGCAGTTTGGGCAAAGTCGAAGGGATGAACTTTTGGCCCCCAAAACCGGGGTTCACGCTCATCAGCAAAACCACGTCCAGACGATCCATCACATGGTCCATCCATTCCAAGGGTGTGGCGGGGTTGAACACCAGGCCCGCCTTGCATCCGTGGTCGCGGATCATTTGCAAAGTGCGGTCCACATGGCGACTGGCTTCGGGGTGGAAAGTGATGATGTTGGCCCCCGCTTTGGCGAACAAGGGCACCAAGGCATCGACAGGTTCGACCATCAAATGCACATCAATCGGAATTTGCACATGCGGGCGAATGGCCTCGCACACCAAGGGGCCAATGGTCAGGTTGGGCACATAGTGGTTGTCCATCACGTCAAAGTGAACCCAATCGGCGCCTGCGGCTTCGATGGCACGCACTTCTTCGCCCAAGCGGGCAAAGTCAGCAGACAAAATGGAAGGGGCAATGCGTACGGGGTTCATGCGAGTGTCTTGATAAAAGTGTTGTGCCATTCACGCAACTGCGCTACGCCCACGCCCTCCAAGCTGGGAAGGGTACGCAACGCGCCCTTGAAATCGTGCGCAGCGGTGAAATCATTCGGGGTGATGACGGTGGCCAAGCCTGCCCCCATGGCGGCACGCAAGCCGTTTTCGGAATCCTCAAAGGCCAAACACTGGCGTGCCTGCAGACCCAGACGCGTCAAGGTTTGCTGGTACACCATAGGGTCGGGTTTTTTGCGCGGCGCGGTGGAAGCGTCCTCGATCACTGAAAAGTTGCGCTTCCAGTCCGACCCAATGGCTTGGCGCAACAAGGCCGCAATGTTGACGGGCGAGGTGGTCGTGGCAATGGCCAGTTGTAACCCGGCTGCACTGGCCTCCGACAACAAAGCCAACACCCCCGGGCGCATTTGCACCGCACCGTCTTGCACCGCTTGCTCATAGGCAGCGGTCTTGATCTCGTGCAGATGGTCAATGGTTTCTTGCATGCCCGCTCCACTGATGTCCTTGGGTTGTGAAGCCTGGGTTTGCCAATACGCTTTGATGCGCTCTTTGCCGCCAGATACCGCCAGCAGCCGGGTGTACAAAGGCACATCCCAGCGCCAGTCCAATCCCATCTCGACAAACGCGTGATTGAAAGCCTGTAGGTGGGCCATTTCGGTGTCGGCCAAGGTGCCGTCTACATCAAATATCAGAGCTTGGAGCATGCTATTTCCAGTTATTCAGTGGGGGACTGCTGTTGAAATACGCGACTGGCGAGCAGATCTTCGGGCATCAAAGTACTGAGGTCAGTCTCGGTCAGCACGCGGTCCTTGTCGGCATACAAACGACTGGCCTGACGCAGGCGGGCACGGTCCAGCGCGTTGCGCACGCTTCGCGCATTGGCAAAGTGGGGACGCACTAAACGCCGCTGCAGATATTGCTGCATGACCTCGGCTGTGCCCTCGCCCATGACGTAGTTCTGGCTTGACAACATCTTGTGCGCAATCTGCAGCAACTCGTCCACCGCGTAATCAGGAAACGAAATATGGTGCGCCACCCGACTGCTCATGCCGGGGTTGGACTGGAAAAAAGTGTCCATCCGATCCTCGTACCCCGCAAGAATCACCACCAGATCGTCCCGGTGGTTTTCCATCACCTGAAGCAATATTTCAATGGCTTCCTGTCCATAGTCGCGTTCGTTTTCCGGGCGATAGAGGTAATAAGCCTCATCAATGAACAACACCCCGCCCATCGCCTTTTTCAACACCTCTTTGGTTTTGGGCGCGGTGTGGCCAATGAACTGCCCCACCAGATCATCACGGGTGACACTGACCACATGCCCTTTTCGAACAAAGCCCAGCCGATGAAGAATCTGCGCCATGCGCAGTGCTACCGTGGTTTTGCCTGTGCCGGGGTTGCCGGTAAAGCACATGTGCAAGGAGGGCACTTGCGAGGCCAAACCCATGTTGGCACGCAAACGGTCAATCACCAGCAAAGCGGCGATGTCGCGAATGCGTGATTTGACCGGGGCCAATCCAATCAACTCGTTTTCGAGTTCCGCCAACAAAGGCTCCACCTGGGAGTCGGCCAGAACCTCGCCCACGGTTCTGGCTTGGCTCACGGTTGTGGTGCCCAAGTTTTGACCCGGTTCTGTCTGCCCGGGATCGGGCACAGAAACCGCTTTGCTGCTGCCAGGTAGGTTGTACATGGTCGGTCGGGTCAAGGTGTGCGTCAGTACCGCTCGCCTTCGGGGCGATTGGCGCCATAGCCGCGCACGGTGTAACGGATGCTTCTGCCATTCACTTCTTGGCGCTCCAGCATGAAGCCTTCTTCATTTGGGGGGCGGTTGACAATGAAACTCATGGTGATGGTTTCGACGCCACGGGTCGAGTCAAAGGCCATCAACCGGATGTAGTGACGAGGAAAAGCCTGCCGACAGGCGTTCATTTCCATCAACACCCCTGCGGCATCTTCCAGATCAAACATGGGCATGCCCCACATTTCCCAATAGGTGTTGCGTGGATGGGGGTCATCGGTGTATTCGACGCTCCAGGCATAGCCCTTGGAGAGTCCGTATTGAATCTGAGCGGTGATTTCGGCATCGGTCAAATCGGGCAGAAAACTGAACTGGCCTTGTGTCACTCGGCCCGTGGGGTTGGTCATCATTTGAGAACTCCTTGTTGCTGGGGTTAATTTGGGCCGGTTCAAGCGGTGGTGGGTGTGGCAGCGTAGTCACTGCTGTCGGTCGACTGGTAATTGAAAGAGATATCTCCCCAAGTGTCCAGCGCGGCCTTGAGCGGACCGCAAGTGGCTGCGGCTTTACGCAAAATGTCAGGTCCCTCTTCCAAAATATTTTTGCCTTCGTTGCGTGCCTTGACCATGCATTCAAGGGCCACCCGGTTGGCCACTGCGCCGGCTTGAATGCCTTGTGGGTGACCGATGGTGCCGCCACCAAACTGCAAGATCACATCGTCCCCAAACAAATCAATCAACTGGTGCATTTGCCCGGCATGGATACCGCCCGAGGCCACGGGCATGACTTTTTTCGTGTCCGCCCAGTCCATGTCAAAAAACAAGCCTCTGGGCAGGTCTTTTTTGGTGTAGCTGTCACGGCACACGTTGTAATAGCCCTGTACGGTCATAGGGTCGCCCTCCAGTTTGCCCACCGCAGTGCCTGTGTGCATGTGATCGCAGCCGGCCAGTCGAAGCCATTTGGCAATCACCCTGAAACTCACGCCGTGGTTCTTTTGGCGGGTGTAAGTGCCGTGTCCTGCCCGGTGCATGTGCATGATCATGTCGTTTTTGCGGCACCATTCGGCCATTGACTGAATAGCGGTCCAGCCAATTACCAAATCCACCATAACCACCACGGAACCAAGTTCTTTGGCAAATTCAGATCGCTCGTACATGGCCTCCATGGTGCCGGCCGTGACGTTCAGATAGGAGCCTTTGACTTCTCCGGTGGCGGCACTGGCTTTGTTCACGCCATCCATGACGTACAAGAATCGGTCGCGCCAGTGCATGAAAGGCTGCGAGTTGATGTTCTCGTCGTCTTTCATGAAGTCCAAGCCCCCCTTGAGACCTTCATAAATCACTCGGCCGTAGTTGCGCGCTGAAAGGCCCAACTTAGGCTTGGTGGTAGCGCCCAACAAGGGGCGTCCGAATTTATCAAGGCGTTCACGCTCGACCACCAAACCTGTGGGAGGCCCCTTGAAGGTCTTGATGTAGGCCACCGGAATACGGATGTCTTCGAGGCGGGCCGCCTTCAGAGGCTTGAAAGAGAACACGTTGCCTATCAGGCTGGCGGTCATGTTGGCGATGGAGCCTTCTTCAAACAAAATCAGGTCATAAGCCACATAAGCAAAGTACTGGCCGGGGTTGTTGGGCACAGGGTCAACTCGATAAGCTTTGGCACGGTAACTGTCGCAAGCCGTCAGGCGGTCTGTCCAGACCACGGTCCAAGTGGCTGTGGACGACTCTCCGGCCACAGCAGCAGCAGCTTCTTCGGGGTCTACCCCTTCTTGCGGGGTGATTCTGAACAGGCAAATGGTGTCGGTTTCCTTGGGCACGTAGTCCGGCACCCAATAGCCCATCTGCTTGTACTTGAGCACGCCAGCGCTGTAGCGTTTTTTCTTGTCGGTAATTTCGGTCATGTCGGTCATGTTGAAGTTCCTAGGTTTTGGGGTTGGACTCTTAGCTGAATCTGTGCTGAATTTATTCATCTATTCAAATTAGGTAAATTCAAATAAACTTCCACTTCAGTTAAGGAAAACCTGAATGAAGAATGCCACCTTCCGACAATTGCGGGTATTCAACGAAGTGGCCCGCCACCTGAGTTTTGCCCGTGCGGCCGAAAATTTGCACCTCACACCGCCTGCGGTGACCATGCAAGTCAAAGAGTTGGAGGGCCATGTGGGCATGCCTCTTTTTGAGCGCCAAGGCAAACAGGTCAGCCTCACCACCACGGGTGAATACATGCTGGTCTATACCCGCAGAATTCTGGCTACGGTAAAAGATGCCGAAGACGCGGCCGCCCGCCTGCAACGGGCCGAGACCGGGGTGTTGACGATCGGCATGGTGAGTACCGCCAAATACTTCATGATGAAAATGCTGGCCGAATTCCGCAGCAAGCACGTTGGCGTGGAGTTAAAACCCGTCATTGGTAACCGCGATCAATTGGTGCAGATGCTGCAAAACAACGAGGTGGACATCGCGGTCATGGGCCGCCCGCCCAAAGAACTGCTCACCCGGGCCGAACCCTTTGCCGCGCATCCGCATGTGTTTGTATCCACCCCAGGGCATGTGTTGGCACAACGGGGGCACTTAAGTGTGGAGGACTTGCGGCCCTACGATTTCATTGTTCGTGAACCCGGCTCGGGCACCCGCAGTGCCATGGAAAAATTCTTTGTTGAAGCCCGCGTGAAACCCCGCCTGCAAATTCAATTGCACAGCAACGAAACCCTGAAGCAAGCGGTGATGGCGGGTTTGGGCATTGGTTTTATCTCACTGCACACCATCGGACTGGAGCTTCAGCATGGCTTGATTGCCTTGCTGGATGTAGAGGGCGCCCCCGTAGTGAGAGCCTGGAACGTGGTGCACACGCAGTCCAAAATGCTTTCTCCGGCGGCCGAGGCCTTCCGCTATTTCATGCTGGAGCAAGGCGAGGCGCATTTGGCCAATCAATTCGGGCACTGCCTGCCCTTTTGAGTGATTTCAAGCTTGCACCTTGGCCTTACCTGTCAAAGAGCCCCAAACTTCAGTGTCAGGGCAGAAGGACCGAGGTCAAACAGACTTGCGGCCTTGCGCCATGCGTTCTTCTAGGTAAGGACCATAAAAATCGGGCAGGTAGGCGCCCTCCATTCGTTCAGCCACCTCTTTGCCACCCGGTCCAAAAAACAGCAAGGTGGGGGTGATCGAGACTTTCCACAAACGGGTCAACTGGTCATGGGTGGTCAATTTGCCCGCAAAGTCCAATACGGACTGATTGTTGCGCATGTCCACCTGAACAATGACCGTCCCCGCTTTGTGCATGGGCGATAGGTGGCTTTGGCGGGCTTGGCGACAAAACACACACCCCTCTAAGCTGACCATGACAATCAGGGGCTGCTTTTTTTTAAGGGCCAGCGCCAACTCGTCGGGCAGCGACTGGGCCGCAGGCAAAGTGGCCACAGGCCCTGTTTGGGCCAGAGCGGGTACGGCCACCAAGGCCAAACCCACGCGCAAGAGCCAATCTCGGCGGTGCCAGTCAGAACTGGGTAAAAAAGCTTGGGAAAACGCCATGTGGGTCAGACCGTGGACAATATCGGGTTTTGCTTCTGTTCTGGAACCGTTCAGAAGACGTTCGTTAAATATAAGAAACCAGTGAATTATTGGAGAAATTCGTGAATCTCGCAAGCTTGCTTGAAACCTGGGGAGACTCAAATGTACTGGCCCTGACCGGGGCCTTGGTGGGCTTCATTTTTGGTTTTGCCGCCCAACGCTCACGTTTTTGCGCCCGGGCTGCCGTGATCGAATGCTGTGAAGGCCAACCCGGAGATCGCTTCAGCGTTTGGTGGCTGGCCTTTGGGGCTTGCCTGGTTGGGGTGCAAGCCTTGGTAATGGCCGGATGGCTAAAGCCTGCCGATGCCCGGTACATCGCCCCAACCGGCAGCATTTCCGGTGCCGCCCTAGGGGGTCTGTGCTTTGGCGCTGGCATGATCCTGACCCGCGGATGCGCCAGTCGCCTGCTAATTCTGTCGGCTAACGGTAATTTAAGAGCTCTCTTGGCCGGTTTGGTCTTTGCGGTCACGGTACAAGCCAGCATTGCCGGGTGGTTGGCCCCGGCAAGACAGACCCTGGCGTCTTGGTGGCCGATCGATGGCGGACCTTCACGAGATTTGTTGCAACTTTCCGGCTTAGGTCCCGTGGGCGGTTTTGTCTTGGCCCTGCTGGCACTGGCCACCGGTTTCTATTTCTTCTTTAAAACCCACCAGCGGCATTGGGGCCTGGCTTTGGGTGCGCTCATCACCGGTCTGACGATTGCGTTGGGCTGGGGGCTGACACAAGCCATTGCCCTGCAGTCCTTTGAAGCCGTCCAAATACAGAGCCTGAGCTTCAGCAGCGCCTCGGCCGAAATGCTGATGCGGGTGTTGTCCAGTGCCACTTCCCCCAGCTGGGGCTTCGATTCGGGCTTGTTGCCCGCCACATTCCTCGGTTCATTGCTCGGTGCCTTGGTCGGTGGCGACTTCAAACTGGAAGGGTTCAAAACTGAAAATAAACTGGGACACTATCTGATAGGTGCCGTTTTGATGGGATTTGGCGCAGTACTGGCCGGAGGTTGCACGGTTGGCGCAGGCATGACCGGGGGATCGGTCTTCTCACTCACGGCTTGGCTGACCCTGATTTGTATTTGGCTGGGTGCCGGTTTGGCCTGGCGCATCAACCGCAGCATGGGCTGGCCGATCTGAGCTTCTTAAACAGCGGTTTTACCTGAGCGCTCACCATAAAAAAACGCCGCCAGTCTGAGAGACTGCGGCGTTTTTTTATGGCGAGGCGACAAGCCTCGCGCACCGAGCATCAAGCCAGGGTGTCGGCCCAGATGTTTTGCGCCCAAGCCCATGCGTAAACGCCTTCGAGCTCATTGGCCGCGCTGGACACGCCGCCGGAGCCGGGCACGGCGAGCATGGTTTTCTTCTCAGCGTCGTAGCGGTGTACGCTGGCCACATGCACCACGTCTTTGCTGCTGACATAGCTGTAGCAAGTGTTGTTGTAGATGGGCATGGGGTTGACCTGTTTACCCATCAACAAAGCGACAACAGCAGCCGCGCAGGTTTTGCCATGCTGGTTGGCCATGTGACCCGATTTGGGCATGCCCGGGGCGATCTGGATTGAATCACCCAGCACATGCACGTTTTTCGCCGCCTTGGACTCAAAGGTCAAAAAGTCTACTTCGCACCAACGTTTGTTGGCCGTGGCCAGCCCTGCATTGACCGCGATATCACCTGCACGCATGCTCGGAATCACGTTCAGGACACTGGCCTTGACGTCGTCGTTGAATTCGAACTTCAGGGTGTTGGTGGCGGCATCGACATCGGTGACATTGTGTTTGCCACGGTATTCAATGATGCCTTTGTAGCGTTCAGCCCAGGCTTTTTTGAACAACGGGCCTTTCGAGGTCACATCATCGTTGGCATCCAGAATCAACACCTTGCTCTTGGGTTTGGCCTTGGTGAAGTAGTCCGCCACTTGGCAGGCACGCTCATAAGGGCCGGGGGGACAGCGGTAGGGTGCCAATGGGATCGACATGGCAAAGACGCCGCCATCGGGCATGGCTTCGAGTTGTTTGCGCAAGGTGACGGTTTGTGCGCCGGCTTTCCAGGCGTGCATGACTTTGTCTTTGGCACCAGCTTTGTTCATGCCGGGCAGGGATTCCCACATGAAGTCGACACCGGGCGAGACGATCAGGCGGTCGTAAGTCAACTCGGCGCCACCGGCCAGCTTGACAACGCGTTTGTCGGCGTCAATGGTGTTGACACGGTCTTTGATGACCTTGACCCCGTGGCGCTTGGTCAGGTTGTCATAGGGGGTCGTGATCTCGGTGATGGTTTTACTGCCACCGATCACCAAATTGGACATGGGGCAGGAAATGAAAGCATCGTTGGGCTCGACCAGGGTGACCTGAATCTTTTGCTCAGACCACATGCGGATGTATTTGGCTGCGGTGGCACCCGAATAGCCCCCCCCGATCACGACCACTTTAGGGCCGCTGCCACCGCCCACCGTGGCGCAACCCGAAACAAGGCCCATGGCACCCAAAGCGGAGCCGGTCTGCAAGAAATGACGACGTTGCATGAGTTTCTTCCTTAATTCTTTTGCGCGGCAAAGTAGCCAGCAATGGCGACGATCTGCTCGTCAGAATAGCCCTTGGCGAGCTGGTGCATGATGGTGGCACCGGGCACCCGGCCAGCCTTGTAATCGAGCATTTTTTTAGTGGTCACTTCTTTGGGGGTACCGGCCAAAGAAGCTATGCCCGGCTGAGCACGGCCATCTGTGCCATGGCAAGCCGCACAAGATGCAGCCCAGCTGCGCACATGC
>CAMDXR010000104.1 GCA_945877725.1 Limnohabitans sp. Rim8 | reverse complement strand
ATTCGCGAAACTGTTCAGTTTCAAGACTTCAAAGCCAAGCTCTACTACCTGTATGAAGCGGTCAATGGCACCCATGGGGTAGATGTTGGTTACCCTTGGGTGGTCTACTTTTTCACGAACATGTCGGTCGAAGAGGTGGGGCTCATGACCGAACGCTCAAACGACGTTAATTTGGGGCTGGGCCTGGCCAAATCCAAATTCACCAGTCCGGCCTCCTTGCCTGGTCGTGCGGGGGTGGTCAGCATCAGCCATTTCCAGGGCATTCGCTTGACTACTGAAATTGCCAGCCTGATGGACGCCTTACGCAACCACGGTATTGAGGTCTATGTTTGTACCGCTTCTCTAGAAGATGTGGTGGCCGTATTTGCATCCCTTCCAAAATATGGTTTCGGTGTACCCACGGCCAACGTGTTGGGCTTGCGTCTGGAGAAGCAAGGCAATGTCTACACCAACCGCTACAAGAAAGATTGGCCATTGACTTGGGGCCCCGGAAAAACCGTTGCCATTCAGCGTGAATTGGTCGCCAAAAAAGGTTATGGCCCCTTGCTGGTCGCAGGTGACAGCGATGGCGATTACGACATGCTGCGGGACTTCCCGGACACGCAGCTTGGACTCATCGTGAATCGTTTGAAAAAGGGAAAAATTGGTGAATTGTCCAAGTGGGCAGCAGACATCATGCCCACTCAACTGACCCGCTATGTGTTGCAAGGACGCCAGGAGTCCACGGGCAATTGGTTGCCTATGGAAAAGTCCTTGAAATATGGCAACAACACCGCCCAACTTTTGGGTTGATGCTTAAATTTGCGCTGATTTTTGTTACTGACTTTTGTGGCTTCGATTTAACAATGGAATAACTTCAGTCCATCAGCAAAGCCGTCCTTAAAGGCTTTGCTTTTAATTCCAAAATACCGCAGAAAACGATGCCATGACGGTTACACCAAAAGAGCGATCCATACAGGAGTTCGTTCCGGGCAAGCAAATTACCTTGGCCCATGCCATCGCGAATCCTACCGCCGAGTTGTCCAAAAAAATTGGTGTTCCGGATGCGGAGGCCATCGGCATCATGACCCTCACGCCTGGTGAAACAGCCATGATTGCGGGCGACATTGCCACGAAAACAGCCAATGTAGAAATCGGGTTTCTAGATCGCTTCAGTGGGGCCTTGGTGATTACCGGTTCAGTTGCCTCCGTCGAGGAAGCACTGCGTCAGGTCATCGAAGTGCTTCGTCGCCAGTTGGGCTATACCGGTTGTGAACTCACACGGACCTGATGCCAAGATGCCTCCCCGTTTCATGCTCATTGGCCAAATCGGTGCGGGCAAGACCACGCTCTTCAATGGCCTGTTTGGAAAAGACGAGCCTGCCCGCAAAACGCAGGTCATGGAATTTGAAGGCGGCTTGGGCATTGACACACCGGGAGAATATTTCAGCCATCCGCGGATGTACCACGCCCTCATCACGGTGTCAGCGGAGGTCGATCGCTTGTTATATGTGCACCCGGCCGACGTGCTGGAATGCCGACTTCCCCCAGGCCTGCTCGATGTTTATGCCAAAAAAACCATCGATGCCGTGGTGACCAAGATGGACCAACCTCACATTGATTTGCCCGGTTTGGAGCGATTGTTGCGCAGTGCTGGTGTGCAGGGACACATATTTCCGGTCTCAATGTACGACCCAGCATCTATGGATGCACTCCGGGGTTATTTGCTCGGCAGCAACCCCCAGCACACCACCCCGCAGCGAAAGCTTTTATGAGCAAAAAACAGTTGATCAGTTCTGAGGGTGTGCGCGCAGCTGCCAAGCGTGGTGATCAGGTCATTTATTTGCAAGACAAATCGACCATCGTGACCTCTGAAGCAGCCAGCACGGCCAAGGCCCTGGGGATCACGCTCGAGCTAAAGAAGTCACCATCAGAGCCCCTGCCTGATTTAAAAGATTCCGAACAAGGCGAAACTGCGATTCGTCGTGTTTTGGCGGCACATACAGGCGGTGAAATTCGCGAAGACCTTTTGGCGGAGGTCATGCGCCGAGTGGCGCTTGAACGCGCAAGTCAAGCCTCGGTGCAGGGGACCGTTCAGACTCAAGGGAGTGGCGCGGTGCGCAAGTTGGCCTCCATTCAGTTAGACGGTACGGCCAAAGCAGGCGCCTTGGTCAGCACCTTCGATCTTGCAAGTCTGGGGGCCAATGCCGGCCAGCCGAGCGCCGTTGGCTTCATGACTTGGAACCAAAGCATCGTCAACTTCAAGCGTCCCCACGATGAAGTCATGGTGGTACTCGAGGGGAATCTGTCTTTTCGAATGGCCAGCGATTCTGTCTTGGCCGAAATCGGTGACGTGATTCTGATTCCAAAGAATTCTCAAGTTGAGATCGGCACGAAAACTTCAGTTCGTTTGTTCTATGCCAGTTACAACGGATAGCCCCATGGAGTTGATTAAAACCTGTCAAGACTCGGCTAAACAACAGTCTGCCCGGGTGGTCTTTGCCGATGCCTTGGACCCCCGCGCCATTCATGCAGCCGGAGAACTCAAGCGGCACGGTTGGGCAGAACCCTTGTTGTTGGCCAACCCCATTGCATTGCGAGATCTGTGTCTTCAGGCCGGAATCGACATGCCCAAGGTCACCCTGATAGATCCCGCAACATCTGCCAACCTTGACCATTACGTGACCGCGCTGCTGCACAAGCGGCCTGAAATGTCTCCGGCCGATGCGCGAACGCAATTGCAAGACCCCTTGTGGTTTGCCGCCATGATGCTGGTTCAGGGCGATGCGGACTATGGCATTGCTGGCAACCTGTCGGCAACCGCATCTGTTCTTCGTGCGGGCTTGCGTGTGATCGGCTTGACCGAGGGTTGTAAAACCCTCTCATCGATGTTTTTCATGCTGTCGCCGGACAAGTCCACCGTGCTCGGATTTGGAGATTGCGGCGTCGTGCCGGAACCCAACGCTGCGCAACTGGCCGATATCGCTTTGCAAACGGCTGAAAATTACCACCGCGTGACGGGATTAGAGCCACGCGTGGCGATGCTTTCTTTTTCAACCCATGGCAGCGCCAAGCATGCCAGTGCACAACTGGTGGCGCAGGCTGCAAAGCTTGCCAAAGAACGACAGCCCACATTGCTGCTCGACGGTGAGTTGCAATTTGATGCCGCATTTGTGCCGCAAGTCGCAGCCCAAAAAGCGCCAGGCAGTTCGGTGGCTGGGCAGGCCAATGTCTTCATATTCCCCACACTGGCGGCCGGAAACATTGCCTACAAGATGGCAGAACGCATGGGCGGCTACACGGCACTCGGTCCCATGATTCAAGGTTTAAAACTTCCTTTGCACGACTTGTCTCGTGGTTGCAGTGCCCAAGACATGCTGGAAGTCACCTTGCTGGCCATGAAGATGAACCCCATGTCCACGTTGCATCGGCCCTAGCCGAGTCAAGCTTTCACCCCCAAGACTGGGGCCTGGCGAGGCACCTGTCCATTGAAGATTTTTACGCGATTTAACCTAACTGGAGATAGAAAATGGAAGCACTTGGCATGATCGAAACAAAAGGTCTGGTCGCATTGATTGAGGCGTCAGACGCCATGGTCAAGGCCGCGCGGGTCAAGCTGGTGGGGTTCAAGCAAATTGGCGGGGGCCTGGTGACTGTCATGGTTCGCGGGGATGTGGCCGCATGCAAGGCGGCGGTTGATGCCGGCGCAGCGGCGGCACAGCGCTTGGGTGAACTGGTATCGGTGCATGTGATTCCGCGCCCTCACTCTGATCTGGAAGAAATATTCCCCCTGAAGTCCAACGGCAGTCCGTTGGAATAACGGCAAAACCACGTTCCTAGGAACCCTTCATGCAACTTGGAATTGTCGTTGGACAGGTGGTATCCACCGTGAAGTGTGCAGGCCTTGGCCGAGACAGCTTGCTCCTGGTGGAGTTTGTGGACGCACAAGGCAAGGTCACCAGTTCGCCCCATGTGGCTGCCGATGGCATTGGGGCGGGCAATGGCGAGTGGGTGCTGCTGGTCAGTGGCAGCTCGGCCCGCAAGGTGAGTGGCGCAGATCTGCCGGTCGACCTGTGTGTGATCGGCATCGTTGATCAAGTCGTGCGGGACAACAACGTCACCTACCGCAAATAGTCAATCGCAAAGGTTTTATTGTGAACATCCCCAACGCCGACATTGAGCGCATTGTCAAAGCAGTGGTTCAGTCCATGGAGCGCCAGGCCCCTAAATCTGAACAAACTCTGCATTCCGAAAAATTGCCCAGTGGGGTTTTTGCCTCATTGGACGATGCGGTTACCGAGGCTGCCAAAGCCCATCGGCAGTTGGGCACTGTAGCCATGCGCAATCTGGCCGTGGGTGCCATACGTCGTGTGGGCGAGCAATACGCACAAGAACTGGCCGAGTTGGCGGTGTCTGAAACCAAAATGGGCCGGGTTGAGGACAAATACCTCAAAAACGTCTCGCAAGCCCGCCACACACCCGGCGTAGAGTGCTTGGTGCCTACCGTGCTTTCAGGCGATCGCGGGCTGACCCTGATCGAAAACGCAGCCTGGGGTGTCATTGCCTCTGTGACGCCCTCGACCAACCCGGCCGCTACTGTGATCAACAATGCCATCAGCATGATTGCTGCTGGAAACTCGGTCGTTTTTGCACCGCATCCTGCGGCCAAGGGGGTCTCGCAAAGGGCCATCACCCTGATCAATGAAGCGATTGTGGGAGCAGGGGGGCCAAACAACCTCCTCACCACCGTCCATCGCCCCAACATTGAAACCGCACAGCAGTTGTTTCGTTACCCGGGCATTCATTTGCTGACCGTGACCGGAGGGGAGGCCGTTGTCAACGAGGCTCGAAAGCACACCGACAAACGCTTGATCGCGGCCGGGGCGGGGAATCCGCCTGTGGTGGTCGATGAGACAGCCGATTTGGTTCGCGCCGGACGTGACATCGTCTGGGGGGCGTCTTTTGACAACAACCTGATTTGTGCAGACGAAAAAGAAGTCATCGTCGTCGCTTCGGTCGCCGATCGGTTGAAGGAAGAGATGAAGAAAAACAAAGCGGTGGAGCTCACGCCCGAGCAGGCTGCCCGCTTGGTTGAAATCGTTTTGACGTCGGTGGACGGCAAAGGCTTGGGCAGCGTCAGCCGTGATTGGGTGGGTCGTGATGCCGCAAAAATTGCCGCCAAGATCGGTTTGGTTGTCCCTGCGGATACCCGATTGTTGTTTGTTGAAACGGGCCCCGACCACCCGTTTGCCGTGACCGAATTGATGATGCCCTTGTTACCCGTGATTCGCGTGAACACAGTGGATGAGGCAATTACTTTGGCCGTGAAGCTTGAAGGGGGAAACAAACACACTGCGGCCATGCATTCGCGCAATCTGGACAACCTGCACCGCATGGCGAATGAAATCAACACCAGCATATTTGTCAAAAACGGCCCCTGTCTGGCGGGTCTGGGTTTTGGTGGCGAGGGTTGGACCAGCATGACCATCTCCACCCCAACGGGTGAGGGCGTCACTTCAGCGCGTACTTTTGTGCGCTTGCGTCGGTGCGTGATGGTGGATCATTTCCGGATTGTCTGAAGACCATGGGCTGCAACACCTGCCGATCCAGTTGTGATGACTGTTCAGACAACGGGCTGAGTTTCAGGGCGCGTGCGCCGAAAAAGACGGCACACCCGATCGTCACCCCAGCGCAATTGCCCGCTGCATCCGAGCGTGACCCCGTATTTGACCGTCAGGCTGGTTTGGACCTGCGTGAAACGTCACAACTTGCCCTTCAAACACCGCCAGCGGCTTGGCAAGTAAAGCCCGTATGAACACGCGTCGCGTTCAAAGTGTGGGCATTGATCTGGGCACCACCACGTCGCAGCTTATTTTTTCGGCACTTGAGATCGTCAACACTGCCGGGCCCACCAGCATCCCCCATTACGAATTTTCAAAGCGCGAAATACTTTACGTCAGCCCGGTGCTCTTTACCCCTTTTGATGCCCAGGGGCAGATCGCTGTGCAGGCATTGGATGGCTTCATTCGCCAGCAATACCAGCAAGCGGGCATGGCACTGAAAGATGTCGAGTCGGGTGCCATCATCATCACAGGGGAAACCTCCAAGGCACGCAACGCACGCGAAACCGTCATGGTGTTGGCCGAAGCTTTGGGCGACTTTGTCGTGGCCACGGCGGGTCCGCATTTGGAATCTGTGGTGGCCGGGCGAGGTTCAGGGGCCGCTGAATATTCTGAAAAAAACATGGCTTGCGTGCTCAACATCGATGTAGGTGGCGGTACTTCCAACTACGCCGTGTTTGAGAACGGCCAACTGTCTGACACGGCCTGCCTCAATGTGGGGGGGCGTCTTGTTCAAACCCACCAGGATGGTCAGGTCCACCGTGTCCATGCACCGGCAGCGCACATCGTGCGCGAGCTATTTTCCCAAGCCAAAGCGCAAGCCGATCTCTCGCTTCAAGACCTCAAGCGCATTGCGCAACGCATGGCCTCACTGATTGTTGAAATCATTGAGGCCAAAATCTCTCCTTTGGCCCGGACCCTGCTCATGACCGAGGGTCTGCGCGAGGCCTACCGCTACCAAGCCGTTTTTATATCCGGAGGCGTGGGCGAATGTCTGGCCCACCCTTCGGCCGAATCGCTCTATCGTTTTGGCGACTTGGGACCTTTGCTGGCACAAGCCTTGGGTGAACTCCTCCAAGCCAAAGGCATTCCGGTGCGTGAACCTGCACAAACCTTGCGTGCAACAGTCATCGGGGCAGGGGCGCACACCCTGACTTTGTCGGGCAGCACGGTTTGGAACAAATACCAGGGTGCCCCCTTGCGCAATGTCCCGGTGGTTCACTCCCGCATGCCTTGGCGCAGTTACCGGCCAGGGGCTTTGGTGGCCGCCTGGCAATTGGCATTGAAAGGCCAAGACCTGGACCCCAGTGAAGACCTTTACGCTTTGTCCCTGCCGGATGGCATCCCCTTGACCTGCCAAACAGTCTGGCAGGTGGCGCTGGAGCTTCAGGCCTTTTCACGCAGCCACGCCACCTGTGCCCATCCCCTCATTGCGGTCACTTCGCAAGATGTGGGCAAGGCCATCGGCATGGAGTTGTTTCGTTTGATTCCGGGTCGACAACTGTTGGTGCTGGACGAAGTGCATACACGCGAAGGCGATTACCTCGACATCGGGAACAGCTTTTTCAATGGCGGGACCATTCCGATCACCGTCAAGTCTCTTGCCTTCCCTCAATGAATTTTTCTCAAGATGCGCTTATCCACACACTTATTTGGCCAAAGTTATGCCTTCAAGAGCATCACCGAGGTGTTGGCTAAAGCCAATGAAGCACGTTCCGGGGATCGATTAGCGGGTTTGGCTGCCCACGATGCACGCGAACGGGTGGCCGCCAAACAAGTGCTCTCCGAGATGCTTTTAAGTGACCTGCGCAACAACCCGGTGATCCCCTACGAGGACGATTGCGTGACTCGTTTGATTCAGGACGGTGTCAATGAATCCGCTTATCGGCGCATTCAGCACTGGACGGTTGGCGAATTGCGTGAACATGTGCTCGGGGATGATGCCAGTCTCGAAGACTTGGAACAGTTGCGCAAAGGGCTGACCTCGGAGATGGTGGCTGCAGTGGCCAAGATCAGCTCCAATGGCGATTTGATCTACGGGGCCAAAAAAATGCCGGTGGTCAAAAAAGCCAACACCACGATTGGCTTGCCGGGTCATTTTGGGTGCCGCTTGCAACCCAATGACACCCGTGACGATGCCCGCAGCATTGCCGCACAAATATTCGAAGGCCTTTCCTATGGCGCAGGGGATGCCTTAATTGGCGTGAACCCGGTCACCGATACCGTGGAATCGGTCACGCGTACGCTAGGCCAAATCTATGAGGTGATCGACAAATACAAGATCCCGACCCAAGGCTGTGTGTTGGCCCACATCAGCACCCAAATGGAAGCGGTGCGCAAAGGCGCGCCCGTGGGGCTGCTGTTTCAAAGCATCTGTGGCAGCGAAAAAGGCCTCAAAGAATTCGGTGTCACCCTGGAGATGCTGGACGAAGCCGCCGAAGTCGGGCGGCAGTACGCCCGTGTGGCGGGCGACAACTGTTTGTATTTTGAAACCGGACAAGGTTCGGCACTGTCTGCGAATGCGCACAACGGGGCGGACCAAGTGACCATGGAAGCCCGCAATTACGGCTTGGCGCGTCATTACGACCCCTTCATTGTGAACACCGTGGTGGGCTTTATTGGGCCTGAGTACCTCTACAACAGCAAGGAAATACTGCGTGCGGGCCTAGAAGACCACTTTATGGGCAAGCTCTCCGGCATCTCTATGGGCTGTGACAGTTGCTACACCAACCATGCGGACTCTGATCAAAACGCCAACGAAAGCCTGGTCATGCTGCTGGCCGCAGCGGGTTGCAACTTTGTCATTGCCATGGCGATGGGCGACGACATCATGCTCAATTACCAAACCATGGCCTTTCACGACATTGCCACCGTGCGCCAGACCCTGGGTTTGCGACCCGCCCCTGAGTTTGAACGCTGGCTGGAAAACATGGGCTTGATGGCCAACGGACGCTTGACCCGTGCGGCGGGCGACCCTTCCTTTTTCTTCTGATGCGGTCACCTATGGAATTGAAAATGAACGAATCCGACATTGCCCGCATCGTAGAGACCGTGCTGCGCGAACTGGCCAAACCTCAAACGTCCCCGGATATTTCTGCTGATCCGGTCGAGGGCTTGCCCGATCTGGGCAGTGAAGCCTCCCGTTTGCATGTGGGCGTGGTCAACCCCAAAAGCGCCGAGGTCATTGCTGCCCTGAAAAACAGCACGCGTGCGCGTGTGTGCGCGGGTCGCGCTGGCCCCCGGCCAAGAACCCAGTCTTTGCTGCGTTTTCTGGCCGACCATGCGCGTTCCAAAGAAACCGTGCTGAGTGAAATTCCACCGGAATGGGTGGCAAAAGCGGGTCTTTTTGAGGTGCAGACCCAGGTCATTGAAAAAGACCAGTACCTGACCCGCCCCGATTTAGGCCGTGTTTTGTCAGAAGCCGGGGTGCAAACCATCTTGACCCGTTGCATCCCTTCACCGGACGTTCAGGTGGTGATCTCAGATGGTTTGTCAACCGAGGCCACCACCGCCAATTTTGAAGACATCGTGCCTTCGCTTCTGCGCGGTCTGGAGAGCTTGCAACTCAAGGTCGGCACGCCTTTTTTTGTGCGCTGTGGTCGGGTCAAGGTCGAAGATCAGATCGGGGTGCTGCTGAACGCAAAAGTGGTGATCCTTTTGATCGGGGAGCGGCCTGGCTTGGGCCAATCCGAAAGCCTTTCTTGTTACATGGTTTACAAGCCGACGGCTC
>CAMDXR010000103.1 GCA_945877725.1 Limnohabitans sp. Rim8 | reverse complement strand
GCCCACGCCGTACGTCACCGCGCTCAGCCCCAAACTAACTGCTGTCACGTTGTTGCTGTCTTCACCCACGCTGATCGCCGTCAGCGTGCCTGCGCTGAGCACCGGCGCGTCGTTGCTCGCCGTCACCGCAGCCGACACCTGTACCGCCGCTGCCGAGTAGGCCGTGCCGTCATAGGCCTTGACCGTGAATGCGCTCAAGCTCCCGTTGGCGTCTTGTGCGCCTTTCCACTGGAACTTCTCTCCAGCCGCCAGCGTCGTGCCCACACCTGCCGTCACCCAAATCGAACCCGTCAGTTTTTCCAGCGTGCCCGTCGTGATCGCATCTACCCTGAAGCTGATCGCATCTGAATCCACATCGCTTGCATTGACCGCAGTCACCAGTTGCGCATACGTGATGTCTTGGAAAGTGTCTTCCGTAAAGCCCGCCAATGTGCCTGCGCTCAAAGTTGGGGCATTGTTAAGCGTGATGGGCCGTGTGGCCGCCACGCTCACGTTGCCTGCTGCATCTGTTTGCTTGGCGCTCAATGTCTCCGGGCCATGACCCATCGCAGTGATGTCATCCGCCACCAAGGTATAGCTCCAGGTCGTTCCGATCACGTTGGCCGCACGGGTGTAGCTTCCGATGCTCAAAGACACTGTGGCGTTGGCCTCGTTGGTTCCCGTGAGGACGGTCCCTACTTCAGTTGAGTCGATGTTGTCATCTGTCGCCACCAAATTGATCACCGGGGCCGTGGGCACACCGGTGTCCACCGTGATGGCCCGTGTGCCTGCCGCACTGACGTTGCCCGCTGCGTCGGTCTGGGTAGCGCTCAGGCTTACTGAGCCTTGGCCCATGGCCGTGATGTCCGTCGGGTCCAGGGTGTAGCTCCAGGTACCTCCCGTCACCATCGCCGTACGGGTCGTACTGCCAATGGTCAAGGTCACCGCTGCACCCACTTCATTGGTGCCGGTCAAAGTTGTGGCTTGCTCCAGTGCGTTGAGGATGTTGTTGGTGGCCACATCGTTAATGAACGGGGCGGCTACCACGGTGTCCACCGTCGCCGTGTAGGCCGTGCCCGCAGCGCTTTGGTTGCCCGCCGCATCTGCGACCCGCGCTGTGTAGCTGATCAGTTGCCCGTTCGTAGGTACCGCTGTTCGTGTGTCCGTGTACGTCCAGGTGCTTGCGCCCAGGGCCACCGTGGCGTTGCCCAAGTAGGTGCCGTTGTCATAGATTCGCACCGTCTCGCCCGTTGCCAAGGCCACCGTCAAGGTGCCGCTGACCCCCAGTACAGTGTCGTCCGTTGTTGCGCCGGTGGCCACTGTGCCTGTGACGTTGCCCACGTTGTCCGTGATCGCGGTGACGTTGGCGGTGGTGGTCGGCAGCTGTGTGTCAACAACAATGCCACGCGTGCCCGCTGCACTCACGTTGCCCGCTGCGTCGGTCTGGGTAGCGCTCAAGGTTTTTGGGCCCTGACCCATGGCCGTGATGTCTGCCCCAATCAAGGTGTAGCTCCAGGTCGTTCCCGACACAACTGCCGGGCGTGTAACGCCGCCAATGCTCAGGGCCACACTGGAGTTGGCAATGTTGGTGCCCGTGAGGGTCGTGCCGACTTCGGCTAGGTTGATGACGTCGTCGGTGGCCACGAGGTCGATTGTGGGTACGCCCGCCACCACGGTACTCACCGTGATCGCTCTTGTAGTCGGCGTACTGACGTTGCCCGCTGCGTCGGTCTGGGTGGCGCTCAAGATTTCCGCGCCTTGGCCCATGGCCGTGATATCAGCGCCAATCAAGGTGTAGCTCCAGGTGGTTCCTGTGACGACTGGTACTCGGGTATTGGTTCCAATGGTCAGGGCCACTGTGGCCCCGGCCTCGTTGGTCCCGGTCAGGGTTGTGGTTTGTTCTGACGCGTTGATGTTGTCGTTCCCAGCCACCACGTCGATCCCCGGGGCCGTGGGCGCGATGGTGTCCACCGTGATGGCCCGCGTGCCCGCTGCACTGACGTTACCCGCCGCGTCGGTCTGGGTGGCGCTTAATGTTTCCGCGCCTTGGCCCATGGCCGTGATGTCCGTGGAGTCCAAGATGTAGCTCCAGGTGGTTCCTGTGACGACTGGTGCTCGGGTATTGGTTCCAATGGTCAGCGCCACTGTGGTCCCGGCCGCGTTGGTGCCGGTGAGCGTTGCGCCCACTTCACTTAAGTTGATGTTGTCGTTCGCAGCCACCAAGTCGATCCCCGGGGCTGTGGGTGGGTTGGTGTTCACCGTGATCGCCCGCGTGCCCGCTGCGCTGGCGTTACCCGCTGCATCGGTCTGGGTGGCGCTCAGGGTTTTTAGGCCCTGGCCCATGGCCGTGATGTCTGCCCCAATCAAGGTGTAGCTCCAGGTGGTTCCGGTGACCACCGCTGGCCGGGTATTGGCTCCAAGGGTCAGCGCCACTGTGGCTCCGGCCTCGTTGGTGCCCGTGATCGTTGCACCCACTTCACTTAAGTTGATGATGTCGTTCCCAGCCACCAAGTCGATCCCCGGGGCCGTGGGGGCGGTGGTGTCCACCGTGATGGCCCGCGTGCCCGCAGCACTGACGTTACCCGCTGCGTCGGTCTGGGTGGCGCTTAATTGTTCCGGGCCTTGGCCCATGGCCGTGATGTCCGTGGAGTCCAAGGTGTAACTCCAGGTGCTTCCAGACACCACCGCTGCTCGGGTATTGGTTCCAAGGGTCAGCGCCACTGTGGCCCCGGCCTCGTTGGTGCCCGTGATCGTTGCGCCAGCTTCGCTCAAGTTGATGATGTCGTTCCCAGCCACCACGTCGATTCCCGGGGCTGTCGCCGTACTGGTGTCCACCGTGATCGCCCGCGTGCCCGCTGCACTGACGTTGCCCGCTGCGTCGGTCTGGGTAGCACTCAAGGTTTTTAGGCCCTGGCCCATGGCCGTGATGTCCGTGGAGTCCAAGGCGTAACTCCAGGTGGTTCCTGTTACGGCCGCTGCTCGGGTATTGGTTCCAAGGGTCAGCGCCACTGTGGCCCCAGCCTCGTTGGTGCCCGTGAGGGTTGTGGTCTGTTCTGCCGCATTGATGATGTCGTTCCCAGCCACCAAGTCGATCGTTGGGGCGGTCGGCGGGTTGGTGTCCACCGTGATGGTCCGCGTGCTTGCCGAGCTGATGTTGCCCGCTGCGTCGGTCTGGGTGGCGCTCAGGGTTTTAAGGCCCTGGCCCATGGCTGTGATGTCTGCCGTAGTCAAGGTGTAGCTCCAGCTGGTCGCACCCGAAGCCACTGTGGCTGCGCGCACAAAACCGCCAATGCTCAAAGCCACTGTGGCCCCGGCCTCGTTGGTGCCGGTCAGGGTCGTGCCAACTTCGCTTAAGTTAATGACGTTGTCCGTGGCGACCACGTTGATCACAGGGGCAGCAGGGGCGTTGGTGTCGATGCTGAAGTTGCCGCTGCTGGCGGCTGTGCCCGCATTGCCCGCCACGTCGGTGTAACTGGTGGCCAAGGTGATGGCGTTGCTGGCAGCTTCCACATTGGTTGTGGGCGTGAAGGTGGCGGTCCAAGTTACACCGCCGTCCGTGCTGGTAACAGTGCTCAGTGTGCCGTTGGGCACCGTCAGGTCGAGGTTGCTCAAGCCGATGACCGGTTCGCTAAAGGTGATGGTCACCAGCGATGTGTCTCCCACTTTGAGCGCGCTGTCGGCCAGCACAATGGTGGCCGTGGGCGCGCTTTTGTCGATGGTCACCACTTGGCTGCGCAAGCTGACGTTACCTGCGGCATCGGTGCTGCTGACCTCTAAGGTGTACACCCCGTCGCTCAAACTCGAGAGATCTCCGGTGACGGCGTTGTTAGCGGTGCTCAGGCTCAGGCCTGTTTGCACAAGGTTCAAAGCGTTCACGATTTGCACGCTCATCACGGGCGTGCTGGCAGAGTCCGTGCTGCTGTAGGCCATGCTGAAGTTGGCCAATTCAGACGCACTGAGCAAAACGTCGGCAGGCGTGGTCAAGCTCAGGGCGGGCGCTTGGGTGTCCACCGCAAAGGCCCGGCTCGCGGTGCCGGTGTTGCCGTAAATGGTCAAGTCATCACAACAGCTAACCTCAGTAGTTACGTTACCGGGTCGGCATCAGGATCCAACACCCAATTGGTTATTGATTTAGATGGAAGCGGAGCTGGCACAACCAATTACACCTTGATTCTGACTGGTATCGCGTACAGCTCGAGCAACGTCAACAGCATTTTTGGTGTTTGATTGCGAAAAATCCACAAGCAGATTAATTTTTGCTTGTGAGAAGAATGGCTTTCTCTATTGAGCGACACAAAAATTGTGTTCATCACAAGCGCTGACTAGGACGGCATTGTAATTTGACGATGTACAAGCATTCCAAGCTCATCTCACTCAGCACTCATCCAGACGATTGGACCGGCAAAATGTGGGTCGATTCAATTGTTAAGTGACCAATTCTGATTGGCGGATAAAAATAAGACCCGCTGGAAAGCGTGCCGTGTAAGTCAAATCGCAATCCACCCACCCCCTCAGTGTTTACCCCAGCCCCGCTAAACTATGCCCTCGTTGTTTAGGCGCGTTATAGGGTGTTGTGAAATGAAAAAAATGGATAAATTGGGATTAATGGCTGTCAGCCTGTGCTGCTTGGCCTTGCAGAGCGCGGCTGTTTGGGCCGCAGACAACGACAAGGGCACTGCCCCCCTATCAGCCAGCCCCGCCGCAGCCTCCCCCGCCGCAGCCTCCCCCGCACCAGGCAAGCCTGCAACATCCCAGCCTGCTGCGTCCAAACCCAGCTTAACGGTCACCCTCACCACCCCCCAAAGCCAGAATATGGCGCAGCGTTTGTCGGCCAACGGCAGCTTGGCCGCTTGGCAAGAGGCCCTGATTGGTGCCGAGGCCAATGGCCTGAAGATCACCGAGGTGCGCGTGAATGTGGGCGACCGCGTGCAGCGTGGTGACGTGCTGGCCACTTTGCAGGCTGACAGTTTGCGTGCCGAAATGGCGCAGGCCGAGGCCACTTTGGCCGAGGCCACGGCCAATGCCCAAGAGGCCAAGGCCCAGGCCGAGCGGGCGCGCAGCTTGCAGCAGCAGGGTTTTTTTAGCAACGCCCAACTGAGCCAGACATTGGCGGCCGAGGCTTCGGCCGTGGCGCGGGTGCAGTCGGCGCGTGCTTTGGTGCAGTTGCAAAACGTGCGCATGGCGCAAACCCAGGTTCGCGCGCCCGATGCCGGGGTGATCTCGTCACGCCAGGCCACTGTGGGCAGTGTGGTGGGTGCGGGTACCGAGTTGTTCAGGCTGATCCGGCAAGGCCGCCTCGAGTGGCGGGCCGAGGTCACCTCTGCCGAGCTGGGCCGGGTTCAAGTGGGTGCGCCGGTGCAGGTCACGGCGGCCAGTGGCCAAGTGTTGCAAGGCAAGGTGCGCATGGTGGCACCGTCGGTCGATGCACAAACCCGCAATGCGCTGGTGTATGTCGATTTACCGGCCCAAATCGGCACGGCCAAGGCCGGCATGTTTGCCAAAGGCGAGATCATTCTGGGCCAAAGCCAGGCCCTGACGGTGCCACAAACTGCTGTGGTGGTGCGCGATGGCTTCAGCTATGTGTACAGCGTGGGCGCTGACAACAAAGTCAGCCAACTGAAGGTGCAAACCGGGCGTTTGAGTGGTGACCGCTTCGAGGTGCTCAGCGGCCTCAAGCCCGATGCGCGTTTGGTGGCCAGCGGCGGCGCCTTTTTGAACCATGGCGACACCGTGCGCGTGGTCGATGCGAGCCCTGCTGCGGCCTCCAAATAACAAGGCCCGGTCATGATCAACGTTTCCTCTTGGTCGATTCGCAACCCGATTCCGGCCGTCATGCTGTTTGTGCTGTTGTCGGTGGCGGGCATGATCGCCTTTGGTTCGATGAAGGTACAAAGCTTTCCCGACCTGGACCTGCCCACCATCACGGTCAGCGCGAGTTTGCCGGGCACTGCGCCCGCGCAACTTGAGACCGATGTGGCCCGCAAGCTCGAAAACGCCCTCGCCCCGCTGCAAGGCCTCAAGCACATCACCACCAAAGTGCAAGACGGATCGGTGTCCATCACCGCCGAGTTCAGGCTCGAAAAACCAGCGCAAGAAGCCGTGGACGATGTGCGTTCGGCCATTCAAGGCGTGCGGGCCGATTTGCCCAGTGAGTTGCGCGACCCGATTGTGCAAAAGCTCAACCTGGCGGGCGCACCCGTGCTGGCCTACACCGTGCGCTCGGCGCGCATGGACGACGAAGCACTGTCTTGGTTGGTCGACAACGAGATCACCCGCAAACTGTTGTCGCTGCGTGGCGTGGGGGCGGTGAACCGCGTGGGCGGTGTCACGCGTGAGGTGCGCATTGCACTCGATGTGAACCGCCTGCAGTCGATGGGCATCACGGCCGCCGAGGTGTCGCGCCAACTGCGCCAAGTGCAACAAGAAGGCTCGGGCGGGCGCATGGACTTGGGGCTGGGCGAACAACCCGTACGCACCTTGGCCACCGTCAAAACCGCGCAAGAGGTCGGGCAGATTGAGCTGGCCACTTCCCGTGGGGCGCGTGTGCGGCTGGACCAAGTGGCCACCGTGTCCGACGGTTTGGCTGAACCCCGCTCTGCGGCCAGCCTGAACGGCACCCCGGTGGTGGGCTTTGAGGTGGTGCGCAGCCGAGGCGAGAGCGAGGTGGCCGTGGGCCGCTTGGTGCGCCAGGCGCTGGCCGATTTCAGGCTGCAAAACCCCGACATCGAGCTGACCGAATCCTTCGACTTTGTGACCCCGGCGCAAGAAGACTACGAAGGCTCTTTGGTGCTCTTGTACGAGGGCGCTATTTTGGCGGTTTTGGTGGTTTGGCTGTTTTTGCGCGATTGGCGGGCCACCTTTGTCACCGCCGTGGCCCTGCCCTTGTCGGTCATTCCCGCGTTCATCGGCATGGCTTATTTGGGCTTTTCCATCAACGTGGTGACCTTGTTGGCGCTCTCGCTGGTGATTGGCGTGCTGGTGGACGACGCGATTGTGGAGGTAGAAAACATCGTGCGCCATTTGCGCATGGGCAAAACGCCCTACCAAGCGGCCATGGAGGCGGCCGACGAAATCGGTTTGGCCGTGATCGCCACCACCTTCACCTTGATTGCGGTGTTTTTACCCACCGCCTTCATGAGCGGCATCCCGGGCAAGTTCTTCAAACAATTTGGCTGGACGGCATCGCTGGCCGTGTTTGCCTCTTTGGTGGTGGCGCGGGTGCTCACGCCCATGATGGCGGCCTACATTCTCAAGCCCATCGTGACCGCCGAACACGAACCGGGCTGGATGAAGCGCTACATGGTTTGGGCCACTTGGTGCATGAAGCACCGCATGGTCACCATGGTGTTGGCCACTTTGTTTTTCTTTGGCTCCATCATGTTGGTGCCCTTGTTGCCGCAGGGCTTCATTCCACCAGATGACAACTCGCAAACCCAGGTGTACGTAGAGCTGCCCCCCGGTGCCACACTGGCGCAAACCCAGGCCAGTGCCGAGCAGGCGCGCACCCTGCTCATGCAGGTCCCGGACGTTAAGAGCATTTACACCACCATGGGTGGCGGCAGTGCGGGCAGCGATCCGTTTGCGGGCAGTGCCGCAGCCGAAGTGCGCAAAGCCACTTTGACCATTCAGCTCACCGAACGCGGCCAACGCGCTCGCAAGCAAGTGATAGAAAACGACATTCGCACCGCTCTGCAAGCCCTGCCGGGCGTGCGCAGCAAGGTGGGCTTGGGCGGATCGGGCGAAAAATACATTTTGGTACTGACCGGCGAAGACCCGCAGGCCCTGCAAACGGCCGCCTTAGCGGTCGAAAAAGACTTGCGCACCATTCAAGGCTTGGGCTCCATCGCGTCCACCGCCAGCTTGGTGCGCCCCGAAATTGCGGTGCGCCCCGACTTTGCCAAAGCCGCCGATTTGGGCGTGACCAGTGCCGCCATCAGCGACACCTTGCGCGTGGCCACCCAAGGCGACTACGACGCGGCCCTGCCCAAGCTCAACTTGTCGCAGCGCCAAGTGCCCATCGTTGTCAAACTCGAAGACGCGGCCCGCAAAGACCTCGCCACACTGGAACGCCTGATGGTGCCCGGCAAAAACGGCCCGGTCATGCTCGGCCAGGTGGCCAACATTGAAGTGGCGGGCGGCCCCGCCGTGATCGACCGCTACGACCGCCAGCGCAACATCAACTTCGAGATCGAATTGTCCGGCGTGGCGCTGGGCGACATGACCCAAGCCGTGCAAAAACTGCCCGCCCTGCAAAGCTTGCCACCGGGGGTCAAGGTCATTGAAGTCGGCGATGCCGAAGTCATGGGCGAGCTGTTTGCCAGCTTTGGCCTAGCCATGATGGTTGGCGTGCTGTGCATTTACATCGTGCTGGTGTTGCTGTTTAAAGGGTTTTTGCACCCCGTGACCATCTTGGCAGCGCTGCCTCTGTCATTGGGCGGTGCTTTTGTGGGCTTGCTGATTGCACAAAAAAGCTTCTCCATGCCCTCGCTCATCGGCTTGATCATGCTGATGGGTATTGCCACCAAAAACTCAATTTTGCTGGTCGAATACGCCATAGAGGCGCGACGCGGCAAACCCGCCGAAAACGGCCACCCCGCTGTGCCCCCCATGAGCCGCTGGGACGCCCTGTTGGACGCCTGCCACAAACGCGCACGCCCCATCGTCATGACCACCATCGCCATGGGCGCAGGCATGCTGCCCATCGCCGTAGGCTGGGGCGCAGCCGACACCAGCTTCCGCGCCCCCATGGCCATCGCCGTGATCGGCGGCCTGCTCACCAGCACCGTCCTCAGCCTGCTGGTCATCCCCGTGGTGTTCACCTACCTAGACGACCTGGGCCAGTGGAGCGCCAAACTGTTCCGGCGGGTGATGCGGTTGAAATGATGTGGGGTCAGTGGGTGAAGTGAAGTGGGTTAAGCGGGGTAAGAGGTTGAAGCCCTAACTTCAACACATCTTCGTGGGAGCGAGCCCCTGCTCGCGAATGCTTGCTGAAGCTCAGCAAAGGCTGCCCCCAAGTGGGAGCGAGCCCCCGCTCGCGAATGCTTGCTCAAGCTCAGCAAAGGCTATTTCCAAGAGGGAGCGAGCCCCTGCTCGCGAATGCTTGCTCAAGCTCAGCAAAGGCTGTTTCTAAGTGGGAGCGAGCCCCTGCTCGCGAATGGTCGCTCAAGCTCAGCAAAGGCTGCCCCAAGTGGGAGCGAGCCCCTGCTCGCGAATGCTCGCCATAGCTACACACCCATTCGGCCGCAGGGGCAGCCTCCCACAGGGGAGAAGCACATTCGGCCGCAGGGGCAGCCTCCCACATGGAAAAGCCTCCCACGGGGTAGAAGCCCTACAGGGAAAAAAAGCAGGGGCAG
>CAMDXR010000102.1 GCA_945877725.1 Limnohabitans sp. Rim8 | reverse complement strand
GAGCAGGGCCAAGCTTGTGTGTGCCAAAACAGCCTTGATGGCGTCAGCGACCGCGACTTTGCCATTGAATTCACCGCGGCGGCGTCACTTTGCATGGTGCACATCAGCCGTTTGAGTGAAGAACTGATTTTGTGGATGAGCCAAAACTTCAGTTTTGTGCGCATTGCCGACCGCTTCACCACGGGCAGCTCCATCATGCCGCAGAAGAAAAACCCCGATGTACCCGAGTTGGCGCGGGGCAAAACCGGGCGCGTAGTCGGCCATTTGATGGGCCTGATCACTTTGATGAAAGGCCAGCCCCTGGCCTACAACAAAGACAACCAAGAAGACAAGGAACCGCTTTTTGACACGGTGGACACGCTCAAGGACACCTTGCGCATCTTCAGTGAAATGGTCGGGGGCCAGATCAACCCCGCCACGGGCAACAAAGAAGGCGGCATCACCGTCAACGCAGCGGCCATGGAAGCGGCAGTAAAAAAAGGCTACGCCACCGCCACCGACCTGGCCGACTATCTGGTGAAAAAAGGTCTGCCCTTCCGCGATGCCCACGAAGTGGTGGCCCACGCTGTCAAAACCGCCCAAGGCCTGGGAGTGGACTTGTCCGAACTGCCGCTCGAAACCCTGCAAAAGTTCGACAACCGCATCGAAGCCGATGTGTTTGGTCCCCTCAGCTTGCAAGGCTCATTGAATGCCCGCAACACCCTGGGCGGCACCGCTCCCGCTCAGGTGCGCTTGCAAATTGCAAGGCACCGCAGCCGCTTAGTCTGAGCCAGTTGCCGCGCCTGGGGGCGGCACATCACGCCCCAATAGCCGCTGCCCCAGCCACTTCAAACCCACCCCGACATCCATTCGGCGGGCTTGTTGCTGAGCAGGCTCATGGGTTTGGCCCGCCACAAGCGCAGGGCCAATGTCAAAAGCAAACACGTAGGCGGGCTCTTGACCCATGCGCAAGTCGGTCACCACCAAACGGCCGTTGTCGCTTTGGATTTTGAAAAAACCATCGGTAAACCGACTCAAACGTTGCAGCTGAGGGTGCTGGGCGTTTTCTGCCGCCAAAGCACCGCCCCGCGCATGGGCCACAAAGCGAACAGCCCTGTCGCCGTCCATGAACGCGTAATAACCCTCGTGAAACTGCTCACCATCCATGGCCACCACGCGCCACAACACCGAGTTAAAAGGCGTGGGTGTGACCATCAACTGCTGTGTGGGCAAACCTTGCGCCCGCAAGGATTCGCGGGCGTGCTGCGTGACCGTGGCTTGCGCCAGCGCACTCCATGCCAAATAGGCCGTGGAGAACGTCAATGCCCATGCATTGATGCGCAACGCCCGGTCTGGATTCTTGACGCGTAGCGCCGCGATGACCCCGACCAACAAGGGCAATGAGTACACCGGATCGACGATGAAGATGCTGCCCAAACCATAGGCTTCGTCGGTGAAAGGCTGGAAAACCTGGGTGCCATAAATGGTCATCAGGTCCAACAAAGGATGTGTGACCAGCGCCAACATGATGGCCCACCACCAGCGCGCATAGAGCTGGGGCTGACGATGGACGCGGCTCACCAGCCAAGCCATCGGGAAAGCAAAGAGGGTGAGCAACAGCAAGGCGTGGGACTCGGCCCGGTGCCGAATCATGTTGAGGATCGGATCACCATGGTCAATCAGCACATCGAGGTCGGGCAAAAGACCTGCGATACCCCCCCAGAGGGCAGACTTCCAAAGCGCAGTGCGTCGCCCCATGACGGCCACCCCAACCGAGGCGCCTAAAAGGACTTGTGTGACGGAATCCATGGGGGTGACTCAGCTATCTAATATTGAAAATGCAGAGCTTAAAGGCTCGCGCATGACCTGTCTGAACACAGGCCTACCCCTTGGCGGGGCCGTTCAACCCCTGTTGCACTTGGGCTGCTCCTGAAAGGGGATAATTGACCCAAAGACAACTTTCATTTTTAACCATGTCACAAACAGCCCAAGCCATTGCAGCCCCCACCTTGATGCCGTGGACCGAATCACTCCAAACGGGTGATGCGCGCATGGACGAAACTCACCAAGAATTTGTGGACAAAATCAACGAGATTTTGGCCACACCTGAAGACCAGCAGTTGCCGGTTTACAAAGAATTTTTAAACCACACGGTTGAGCATTTTGCGCAAGAAGAACGCTGGATGCTGGCCACCGGGTTTTCGGCAGACAACTGCCACGCCGAGCACCACGCCACCATTTTAGAAACCATGCGCGTGGTCGAAGCCCATTACCTCGACAGCGACACCACCATCATCACCCGCATGGCCGAGGCCTTGGCCGAATGGTTTCCGGGCCACGCCAACAGCATGGACGCAGGCTTGGCAGCGCACCTGAAGTCGGTGGGTTTTGACAGCGTGACCGAAACCCTTGCCGACCCCTTGGCCATTAAAAACGTGACCATGTCGGGCTGCGGCAGTGTGAGCTGCAGCTAAACCCTTTTGGCCTGAGTCTGGCCAAAGCTGCATTGGCCCCAAACGGGCTTTATTGAGGTTTGATGCCTGCGGCTTGGATCACCCGGGTCCAGGTGTCGATTTCGGCTTGGACAAAACTGGTGTAGGCCTTGCCCCCCAAGGTGGGCACCACAAAGCCCACCGATGTCAGCCGCTGGCGCACCGCATCGGACTGCAGCACCTGAACCATGGCCGACTCCAGTTTTTCAACAATGGGCTGCGGTGTGCCCTTGGCCACCGACAAGCCTGACCATGACAAAGCCTGAAAATCCTTGTAACCCGACTCGGCCACCGTGGGCACATCGGGGTAAAGCGGGTTGCGTTGCAAACTGCTGACAGCAATGGGGCGAATCTTGCCGGCCTTGATGTGCGGCAAAGCCGCATCTTGGTTAATGAAGATCATGGGCACGGTGCCAGCCAGCAAGTCGTTCAACAAGGGGCCGCCACCCCGGTACGGAATACCGGTCAAAAAGATGCCCGTGGTCTGCTTGAACAACTCCATGGCCATGTGGCCCGATGCCGCATGGGTGAAGCCGTAGTCCAATTTGCCGGGGTTTTTCTTGGCGTAATCCACGATGTCTTTGACCGTTTTGAAGGGCATAGAGGGATGCACCACCAACACATTGGGGCCCGAGTGCATTTGGGTCAGGTGCACCAGATCGGTCATCGAGTTGTATTTGAGCTTGGGGTCTAGGCCATGGGCCACCGCGTTTTGACCCACCCCGCTTTGAATCAAGGTGTACCCATCGGCCGGCATTTTGATGGCGCGGTCCGTGCCCACAATACCGCCTGCGCCCCCAATGTTGTCCACCACAACAGGCTGTTTGAGCAACTTGCCCAACTCCTCGGCCATGATGCGCCCCATCACATCACTGGTGCCCCCCGGTGGAAAAGGCACCACCAGTTTGATGGGTCGGTTGGGATAATCGCTTTGCCCGAATGCAGGCGTCAGTGCCAAGCCAGCAACTGTCAAAAAAATTGTTTTAAGTAACTGTCGTTTAAAGGCCATGGTGTCTCCTTGTTTTAAAAAAGCGAAATTCAATACAGCTTTAAGTAATGGGGGCCGGGTTAAACAGCACCAAAGCGTTGTGCAGCTTCCAGCGCTCGGCCCAAGTTTGGCGACCACTGGCTACATCAAGCAACATGCGAAACAGCTCCCAGCCTGCTTCTTCGATGCTAATTTCGCCATCTGCAATGCGCCCGGCATTCATGTCCATCAGGTCGTGCCAGCGATGGGCCAAGTCACTGCGCGTGGCCACCTTGATGACCGGGCATTCAGCCAAGCCATAGGGCGTGCCGCGCCCCGTGGTGAACACATGCAGGTTCATGCCTGCCGCCAGTTGCAAAGTGCCACAAATAAAGTCGCTGGCAGGTGTGGCTGCAAACACCAAGCCCTTTTGATCGGGTCGAAGTTTTTCACCGGGCGGCAACACATGGGCAATGGCCGACGTGCCGCTCTTGATGATCGAACCCATGGCTTTTTCTGCAATATTGGACAAGCCCCCCGCCTTGTTCCCCGGCGTGGTGTTGGCGCTGCGGTCCACACGGCCTCGCTCCAAATAACGGTCATACCAACCCAGTTCGCGCACGATGGCCTCGGCCACCTCGGGCGTAGCGGCACGGGAAGTCAATTGCTCCACGGCATCGCGCACCTCGGTGTTTTCAGAAAACATCACGGTGCCACCCGCACGCACGATCAAATCGGCCATGAACCCCACCGCCGGGTTGGCGGTGACACCAGAAAATGCGTCGCTGCCGCCACATTGCACGCCCACCACCAGTTCACTGGCAGGCACCGTCTGACGCTGGCGGGCATTCAGTCTCTCCAAGTGCGGACGGGCACTTTGCACGATGTGCTCAATCATGGACATGAAACCCACATGCGCATCGTCTTGCAAACACACCAGATCGGGTCCTTGGTCTTTTTCTCGCGCATCTTGGATCGGGAAGCTGCCCGGCGGCAGCAATCGATCGGGCTGCAACTTTTCGCAACCCAGGCTCACCACCATGACTTCACCGCCAAAGTTGGGGTTCAGGCTGATGTGACGCAAAGTTCGGATTGGGATCTCGGCTCCCGGCGCATCAATCGCGACACCACAGCCATACGTATGCTCAAGCCCCACCACGCCATCGACGTTGGGGAAAAGGGGTAACAACTCACGCTCAATGCGCTCGACCGCGATTTTGACCACCCCTGCAACACATTGCACCGTGGTGGTAATGCCCAGCAAATTGCGTGTGCCAACTGCGCCATTGGCGTTGACATAGCCCTCAAAAGTGTAGCCCTCCAGCCGGTCTTGCGGCAAAGCTTTGACGCTTGCCATGGGCAAGCCTTGCAACTCACGCGCAGGGGGAATATCGAGCAAGCGCTCATGTACCCAACTGCCCGCAGCAATCGCTTGTCGTGCATAACCCACGGGCACGTTGTAGCGAATCACCGCATGACCTTGCGCGAGGTCTTGCAAGGCCACTTTGTGCCCCTGCGGCACTTTGTCGCGCAACACCAAGCCGCCATCTATCGTGGTGCCAGCAGGCAAACCACCGTCGTTCACCACAATGGCGACGTTGTCCAGAGAGTGCATGCGCAGCACCCGTGGCTTCAGGGCAGCCGTTGCTTCGGTCATGCCAAGATCTCCACCCAATTGGGGCTCTGGCCCAAAGGCATGCGTTGCTGCAAATGCAATTGACCCGTTTCCCGGTCTATCCTGAAGCAACTCAGGTGGTGTGATGTTTGGCCCACCACCAACAAATAACCGCCTGTCGGGTCAATGGCAAACCCCCGGGGTTGCGCCTCGACGGGGGTGTGGCCTTGGGCTTTAAGCAAGCCGCTTGCAAGGTCCACGCCAAAGTGGGCCAAGGTGCTGGAAGTTCGCTCGCTGGTGTAAAGGTGTCGCCCGTCAGGCGTCAAATGCAAGTCGGCAGCCCAAGGCTTGCCATTGAACCCCGGCGGCAAAATGCCCACGGTTTGCTGGTGAACCAGACGGCCCTCCGTGGGGTTCCAACTGAGTACATCCAGCGTGCCATCCAGCTCGTTGAGCAGGTACACCCAGCGGCCTGTAGGGTCAAACCTGAAATGCCTGGGCCCAGCGCCAGCACGGGCTTGCCAAACGCTCACCGGGCTCAAATGGCCCGTCTCGGCATGAAAGCCAAAGACCATCAGTTCGGCACCGCCCAGGCTGGTGGCCAGCACATACTTGTTGCAGGGTGAAGGCAGTATGGCGTGGGCATTCGGACCTGTGGGCACCACCTGTTGCACGGCTCCCACCGTGCCATCTGCCGCAATCGGGCTCACGGTGAGTTGCTGCGACGGGTACGATGCGGCAAACAAAAACCGGCCCGTCAGGTCGGTGCTGATATAGGCCATGCTGGCAGGCAAAGAGACCTCAGCTGTGCGCTGCAAATCGCGGCTGACCGGATCTATGGCCAAACTGAGCACCGCCATCGGGTCACTGCGGCGCGCTGCGTAAAGCATTTTACGGTTGGGGCTAATGGCCATGGGCATCAGATTGCCCCCCACAGTCAGTGTGCTTTGCTGCTGGAGTGCGCCTTGGGTATCCATTTGCAACACGGACACTTCGCCGCTGTCGGCATTGGAGACATACACATATGCCATGTCAAACCTTTTTTGAATGATCGCGCGCTTCACAGGCCCATGGTTTGCGGCAGCCACAGAGACAACCAGGGCAGATAGGTCACCATCAGCAGCACAACTAAAAGCGCGCCGAAAAATGGCACCATGGCTTTGGTCACCTCGCCAATTCTGAGCTTGGCGATCGCACTGCCCACAAAGAGCACGGCCCCCACCGGAGGGGTGATCAGGCCAATGCCCAAGTTAACCATCATGATCATGCCGAAATGCACCGGGTCCACGCCCATCATCTTGACCACGGGCAACAAGATCGGGGTCAAGATCAGGATCAAGGGCGACATGTCCATCAACGTGCCCAGCACCAGCAACAAGATGTTGATCAACGCCAAAATGACGTACTTGTTGTCTGACAATTCGGTCAGGAACATGGTGACCTTCATGGGAATTTGCATCAAGGTCATGATGTAACCAAAAGCCGCCGCAAAGCCGATCAGGATCATCACAATCGTGACGGTCTTAACGGTGCGATGCACCAGTTTGGGCAAGTCGCGCCACCTGTAGTCGCGGTAAATGAACATGGTCACAAAGAACGCCCAGATGACGGCAATGGAGGCTGACTCGTTGGCCGTGAAAACGCCGGACAAGATACCGCCCAAAATGATGACCATGGTCATCAAACCCCACAATGCCTCGACGCAGATCTTGAGGGCTTGCCGCAGCGGGATCACCTCGCCCTTGGGGTAGCCGTGCTTGTGGGCCTTGTAAAGACAAAGCAGTCCCAAGGTCAAGCCCATCAAAAGTCCGGGCAACACCCCGGCCATGAACAAGGCCGCAATCGACACCGTACCCCCCGCCGCCAGCGAATACAGCACCGCGTTATGGCTGGGGGGAATCAAAATCGCTTGCACCGAACCGCTGATGGTGACCGCCGTTGCAAAGGGTCGGGGATAGCCTTTTTTAACCATTTCCGGAATCAGTACCGTCCCAACAGAGGCTGTATCTGCCACCGAAGAACCGGAAATAGCGCCAAAAAATGTGGACGCCAAAATATTCACCAACGACAAGCCGCCACGAATGAAGCCGACCAACACCCCCGCAAACGCCACCAACCTCCGGGCCATACCGCCCTCGGCCATGATGGCGCCGGCCAGCACAAAAAACGGAATCGACAGCAGAGAAAATTTATTCACGCCTGCAGCGATTTGAATCATCACCGCATCCAATGGAATATCGATCCACAGGCCACCGATCAAGGCGGCCAGCCCCATGGCGTAGGCAATCGGCACACCGATCAGCATCAAACCCAAAAAACTCCCAATCAATACAAACGCGTCCATCAGTGGGCTCCCTCTGTTGCATGGTCTTCTTCATATCGCATCAAGCGTCGGTGCTCTTGCGGCCCCAAGATGCGTCGCTCCAGCACAAAAAGAAAGGTCACTGCCGAACCAACGGGCAAAGACAGATAGGTCACACCCACAGGCAACCAATTGAGCTCACTGATGCTCTGCCCCATGGTCTCCAGGCTCAAACGAGTGCCATACCAGGTGACAAACCCAGTGACCACCAACATCAGGGCGTCAACGATCCAGGCTGACAAAGTGCGCAGATACTGGGGCAGTACGTCGGTCAACATCGTCACGGCAATATGGACATTGGCCCGAAACGCTGCAGCTCCACCAATGAATGTGAACATCATCATGAACAAAATAGCGATAGGTTCAGGCCATTGGGAACCAGTACCCAGCACATAACGCGAGAAAACACCCCAAGGGATGATGAGTGACATGCACAGAATAGCAAACCCAGCAACCCAAATGCACGCCAGATACAAAGCATCAAGCGCGCTGACAAACAGTTGTTTCATACAAAATCTTTCAAGCAAACAACCCCGGCAAAGGCCGGGGTTGTTGCACGAAGTCCTGACAGGACTTCAATACCGTTCAACACTCAAGACATCCGTTACTTGACGGCAGCAATGCGTCCCATCAAATCGGCATAAGGCGCACCATATTTGGCGCGAACAGGCGCTGTAGCGTCATAAAAAGGCTTGTTGTCGATGTTGATGAACTCCACGCCTTCGGTTTTCAGCTTGGCCACGGATTCCGACACGGCTTTGTCCCACAGTGTCCGCTGCTCCAACTGTGCCTCGCGGCCCAGTTTTTTGACCAAGGCCTGGTCAGCTGCACTGAGTTTGTCCCAAGCCGCTTTGGACATGACCAAAATTTCAGGAATGATCAGGTGGTTGGTCTGGGTGTAGTACTTGGCACCGGCTTTGTAGTGGTTGGCCGTCAACAGGCTGGGCGGGTTGTTTTCTGCCCCATCCACAACACCGGTCTGAATGGCGGTAAACACCTCGCCATAACCCATGCTGATGCCATTACCGCCCATGGCATTCATGGTGTCGACAAACAGCGGGTTGCCCATCATGCGGATCTTTTGACCTTTCAGGTCTTCTGGTTTGCGCACGGGTTTTTTGGTGTACAGGCTACGCGAGCCGCCATCCATCCAGGCCAAGGCGACCATGCGGGCCGACGAAGCAGAGATTTTGTCCAGCAGTTCTTGGCCAATGGGGCCATCGATCACAGCACGCATGTGGGGAATATCGCGGAACACAAACGGCATGTTGAAAATATTGACCTCGGGCACCACCGGGCCGACTGGGCCCAAAGAAGTACGCAAAATCTGGATCGCACCGACCTGGGTCTGCTCGATCATTTCCTTTTCGCCACCCAGCACGCTGCCGGGGAACATTTGAACCTTGAAGCGACCACTGCTGGCGGCTTCAAGCTTTTTGCCCATGCTTTCAACGGCTACCACCGTTGGGTAGCCTGTGGGGTGAACGTCTGCCGCCTTGAGCACAGTTTGCGCAGAGGCCATTGAAGCCATGGCCGACAAAACGACGGCGCAGGTGCTTTGAACCAAAAATCTACGGTGAATCATTTGCAATATCTCCTCGGCGTGGATGCGCCAGATCGGTGTGGTCGATGTTTTCAGGTGAACGACTTGACAGGTGGCGCACTGAATCTGATACAGTCAACTCAGAACATCATCAGTTGTCGTACATCTATATTAGCACTTCACTTCGACCTTTAACCCATGGTTTTCCCCAATGCTTGAGCCACGTCGCAAATCCAGAACCCTCTCTGCCGAGTTGGCCGATACGCTGATTCAGCGCATCCGCAACCAGGATTACGCGCCCGGCACCAAGCTGCCCAAAGAGATGGACATCATGGAAGAGTTTGGCGTGAGCCGCACGGTGGTCCGCGAAGCGATTTCGCACCTGCAGGCCGCCGGTATGGCCGAAACACGCCACGGCATTGGCACCTTTGCACTGCTG
>CAMDXR010000101.1 GCA_945877725.1 Limnohabitans sp. Rim8 | reverse complement strand
TCCCCGTGGGAGCGCGCCCCTGCGCGCGAATGGCTGCCATAGCCACAACACACATTCGGCCGCGGGGGCAGCCTCCCACAAATCCCCGAATCTCCCATGTGGGAGCTAGCGATTCACGTCGCCGGGTTAATCACCACGCCGCAGCGTTCTAGGCGTTTGCGCATGCAGAGCACTTGGGCGTCTTTGCTGTGCAGGGCGGCGTTGTGGGTTACGGCCAGGTCAATGAACTTTTGGTCGTCGGGGTCTTTGCAGACATATTCGGCTTTGGGCGCATCGGGCTGCAGTTGCGCCCAGCGGTCAAAGTGCGCCAACACGGCGCTGGCGGGCATTTCGCGGTGTACCAGCCGTTTGACGATTTGGGGGTAAGCCAGCACGCGGGCCAATTCTTCGCGCATGGCGGCCGTGGCCAGCCAGTGCGTGCTGCCTGTCTCGACACTCACGCGCAGGGCTTCGGCCCGGGGTTCGTCAAACACCCACAGATCGAGCACGATGTTGGTGTCCAGCACCCGGCGTGCCGGGGTTGGATAACCGTCAGCGCCCTGGCTGTCGCTCAGAACCCCACCCGGAGCATCGCTCAGAACCGTGCCCAGACCGTCGCTCCTCTCTTCGCTCAGCACTTCGCTCCTGTTCAAGCCCATCTCCAAACTCATGGTGCCGGCGTTCCCGATGCGTTGGGGTCGGACGTGCCAGACTGGCCTGCCGGGCTGCTTGCGCCATCGGCAGGCGTGCGCTTCAGGCTGCCTTTGATCATGTCAAAACGGAACAACCGGCATTCGATGGGGCCGTTCCACATGGGCACGCGGCGCGATTCTTTCAGGCGCATTTTGCCGGGCAGTTTCAGGTCGGGCGTCAGCATCCAGGCGCTCCAGCCGGTGTAGTTCTTTTTCCAGTGGCTGGCCAGTTGCGCAAAAAAGTCGCCGCCGTCGTCGGTTTGCGCCGTTTCGCGGTGGTGGCTTTGGTCGGCTGCGCGCTCACTTGATCGTCCACTGGAACGGGCATCGGCCAGGGCACCGGGTTCAAAACTGTCGCGACCACGCCCGGCCACACCCGCTGCGGCAATGCGCTCGCCATAGGGTGGGTTGAGCAGCATCACGCCCGGTGTTTCGCAGGGCGGCATGCGTTGCAAGGCGTCGCCCCCTCGGAATTCGATCACGCCCGACACGCCCGCGCGTTCGGCGTTGCGTTCGGCAAAGTCCACCATACGGAAGGCGACATCGCTGCCAAAAATGGGCGCAGTGGGTTCGTGTTCGTGGTCGCGGGCTTCTTCGATCAGGCCTTGCCAAACATGGTTTTGGAAGGGCAGCAGCTTTTCGAAGCCAAAGCGCCGTTGCAAGCCCGGGGCAATGCCGCAGGCAATTTGGGCCGCCTCAATCGGAATGGTGCCGCTGCCGCAGCAGGGGTCGTACAGGGGTAAGCTGGCATCCCAGCCGCTGGCGGCAATCATGGCGGCGGCCAGGGTTTCTTTTAGGGGCGCGTCGCCTTTGTCGGTGCGCCAGCCGCGTTTGAACAAAGGCTCGCCCGAGGTGTCGATGTAAAGCGTCAGGGTTTCAGGCGTGACGTGGGCATATATGCGCACATCGGGCCAGGTGGTGTCGACGCTGGGGCGTTCGCCGCGTTTGGCCCTGAAGCGGTCAGCCACCGCGTCCTTGATCTTGAGGGCGGCAAAGTTCAGGCTGTTCAGCGGACTGTGTTGCGCGGTGATGTCGATCTTGAAGGTTTGCTTGGGGGTGAACCAGATTTCCCAAGCCACTTCGCTGGCCGCGTTGTACAGGTCGTTTTCGTTGCGGTAGTCGGTCACCGACAGTTGCACCAACACGCGCTGGGTCAGGCGGCTGTGCAAGTTGATGCGCAGGGCGTCGCGCCAAGAAGCGCGGGCCATGACGCCGCCCCGGCCGGTCAACAGGTCTTGGCCTGTGAGGCCGGTGATGGCGTGGACCTCGTCGGCCAAAAAGCCCTCGACACCAGCGGCGCAAGGCATGAACAGATTCAATGAATTCACGGGAGCAATCTAATTAGAGGGTTTTGCGCAAGTTGGCAGGGGCAATCTTCAGGGCTTCGCGGTATTTGGCCACGGTGCGGCGTGCGCAGTCGATGCCTTGCTCCTTGAGCATTTCAGAAATCTGGTTGTCCGACAGGGGTTTGGCGGGTTTTTCGGCGTCGACAAATTGCTTGATCAAGGCGCGCACCGCCGTGCTTGATGCGGCGCTGCCGCTGTCCGTGCCCAGACCCGAGCCAAAAAAGTACTTCAGCTCGAAGGTGCCTTGCGGCGTGGACATGTATTTGGCCGTGGTCACCCGGCTGATGGTGGACTCGTGCATGCCCAGTTCGTCGGCAATCTCGCGCAACACCAGGGGCCGCATGGCCAGCGCACCGTGCGTGAAAAAGTTTTTCTGGCGTTCCACGATGGCAGTAGACACGCGCAATATGGTGTCAAAACGCTGTTGAATGTTTTTGATGAACCAGCGCGCTTCTTGCAGCCGTTGTTGCAAACCCGCATGCGATGCGCCTTTGCTGCCGCGCAAGGCGTTGGCATAAATGTCGTGCACGCGCAGTTTGGGCATCACGTCGGGGTTGAGCTGAATGCGAAACTTGGGCGTGCCAGTTTTACTGGTGTTGATGACCAACACATCCGGAACGATGATGTTTTGCTCGGCCTCCACAAAAGGCCGCCCGGGCTTGGGCTCTAGCCGGGCAATGAAGGGAATCGCGGCCTTGACCACCGATTCGTCCAAGCCACACTGCACGGCCAAGCGTTTGAAATCACGTTTGGCCAGCATCTCGAGGGGTTGCGCGCAAATCACCAAGGCGGCTTGGCAGACGGCATCGTCCGGCTTATTTTTCAAAAGCGCCTTGATCTGAATGCGCAGGCATTCGGCCAAATCGCGGGCCCCCACGCCCACGGGCTCCAGCGACTGCAGCAAACCCAGGGCCACGGTAAAGCGGTGCACCAGTTCGTCGAGCTGCTCGTAATCGTCGCTGCCCGCCAGGCTGGCGGCCAATTCGGGCAGGCTGTCGGTCAGGTAGCCGTCGTCGTTGAGCGACTCGATCAAAAAGCGCAAAGCGGCGCGGTCTACCTCGGACAAACGCAGCGACAAGGCCTGGCGGTGCAAAAAGTCGGTCAGCGATCCCATGCTGCGGGCCAAGTCCACGGCGTCGGCCGTTTCTTCGCCGTTGTTTTGGCGGGGTCCGGCATCGCCGCCCCACTCGCTGTCGTCCGGTCGCATGTCCACGCTGCCGTCGCCATCCCAGCTTTCGGCCACATCGGTGACCGCTTCATCGCGGGTTTCGCTGGGGCTGTCGTCGCTGCTGCTGGTTGTGCTGGCGCTTTCGCTCACACGGTCGCCTTGGCTGACATAGGTGTCGGCTTGGTCCAGTCCAAATGCTTCGGACGGGGCTTCTTCTTCGGCCCGCTCCAGAAACGGGTTTTCGTCCAGCATTTGGTCGACCTCTTGCGTCAGCTCCAGGGTGGAGAGTTGCAGCAGGCGGATGGATTGTTGCAACTGGGGCGTGAGCGCCAGGTGCTGGGACATTCGAAGCGACAGACCGGGTTTCATGTCTTTGCCTTGATGTCGGGGGTGCGGGGCATGGCCATCACATCCGGAAGTGCTCGCCCAGGTACACCCGGCGCACCTCGGCGTTGGTCACTATTTGATCGGGTGTGCCCTCGGCCAGCACACGCCCATCGCTGATGATGTAGGCATGGTCGCAAATGCCCAAGGTCTCGCGCACGTTGTGGTCGGTGATCAACACACCAATGCCACGTTGCTTCAGGAAAGCGATGATGCGCTGGATCTCGATCACGGCAATCGGGTCAATGCCCGCAAAGGGTTCGTCCAACAAAATAAAGCGCGGATCGGTGGCCAGGGCGCGGGCAATTTCCACGCGACGGCGCTCACCGCCCGACAAAGCCAGGGCAGGGGAGTCCCGCAGATGCTCCACTCGCAAATCGGCCAACAATTCGGTCAGGCGTTTTTCGATGTCGGCCGACGACAGTGATTGCCCTTGCGCGTTGGTTTGCAATTCCAGAATGGCACGCACGTTGTCGGCCACCGACAGTTTGCGAAAAATCGAGGCCTCTTGCGGCAAATAAGACAAGCCCATGCGCGAGCGCCGATGAATGGGCATGCGCGTGACGTCTTCGCCGTCAATCAAAATTTGACCACCATCGGCCCGCACCAGGCCCACGATCATGTAGAACGAGGTGGTTTTGCCCGCACCGTTCGGCCCCAGCAGTCCGACCACTTCGCCCTTGCCCACCTGCACCGACACATCGTGCACCACCTTGCGGCTGCCATAAGCCTTTTTCAGGTGGTGCGCCACGAGTCGACTGGTGACAAGGGGCTCGGTCATGGTTTTTTGCTTTCAGGCGAGCCGGGGCTGATTCGCAATACGGGTGCAGTGGGCGCAGTGGGGGGTGAGGGCGTGGCGGCAGGTGAGGTCGCCGAGTTGGTTTTTCTGGGTGTCAGGACAGCGCGCACGCGTTGGTCCCGGCCCGGCGTGCCTTTGGGCAGGCCATCGACCGTCATCACTTCGGTGGTGTTGTTGAACACGATTTTTTGGCCGTTGAGTTGATCGGCCACTTGGTTGCCGCGCAAGATGCGGACCTCTGCCCGCTCAATCAGGGTGACCACGTCGGCCTGGCTGTCGTAAATGGCCATTTCACCTTCGCCTTCGGTGAACTCGTCCACACCTTCGCGTTTTTGGCGAAAAAACACACGTTCATTGGGTGCCGCCCAAATTTTGGCCACTTGCTGGCCCTTTGGGTCTTGTTGCACTTCCATGCGGTCGCCACGCAGCACCATGGTGCCCTTGAAAGCCAGCACTTTGCCCGTGAAGTGGGTGAGCAATTTGTTTTCGTCGTGCCGCATGGCATCGGCCTCAATCAGCATCGGCTTGTCGCGGTCGGCTTTTTCGGCCCAGGCAGGCAGGCTCAGCAGGCCGCAAGCCAAGGCGATTAGACCGATGATGCGAAAAGTTTTTATGGAGGGCATGAATCTTGCTCGAAACGTTGTCGGATTGTAGGTGCAAGCCTCCCCTTATCTTGTCAAATTTGACAGTTAGCACACAAAAAAGCCCGCCATTTTGGGGGGCGGGCTTTTGGCGGGGCGGGTGACCCCGGTCTGTGTGAGCGCTTATTTGCCTGATCGCGTCTGGTTGATCAAGGATTCGGCGACTTTCAAAGCGCGGTCCATGCTGCCCGCCAGGGTGCCGTCGATGTAATAACGGCCAGCCACCCCCAAAGAGGGCACGCCTTCGACCTTGAACTCGTTTTGCAGTTGCACGGCACGTTTGAGCTTGCTGGCCACACCAAAGGATTTGAAGGTTTCGCTGAATTTGGCTTTGTCCACGCCTTGTTTTTCTGCCCAAGCCAGCACGCTGGCATCGGAGTTCAAGAGCTGTTTCTGAACGTGGATCGCCGCAAACACTCTGTCGTGCATCGTGTCCAGCAAATTCAGGGCTTCAAGCGTGAAATACAAGCGTTGTTGCGGCGCAAAGTCTTCCCTGAAAGCCACGGGTATGCGGCGCACCACCACGTCTTTGGGGGCAGCTTTGGCCCATTGTGCAAAGGCCGGTTCAAAGGCGTTGCAATGTGGGCAGCTGTACCAAAAAAACTCAAGCACCTCGATCTTGCCATTGCCTGCATCGGTGGGCAGCGGGCGTTGCAGGGTCAAGTAATCTTTGCCCGACTTAAACAAGGCGGCTTGCGCCCAGGCCACAGAGGTGCTCAGCCAGGTGGCTGCGGCCAGTACAGAGGTTGAAAATAAACGGCGTTTCACGGCGTAGCTCCTAAAGGTGAGGCGGTGTGTGTTCAGCGCTGAACACGCACCAAAGTGTTCTCGATGCCGCTGCTTTCCAGTCGGGTGCGAATGCGTTCAGCGGCGGCTTTGTCTGCAAAGGGGCCCAAGCGTACGCGGTAAACGGTTCGCCCGGATTGATCTCGCTCAGAAACCTTGGCATCCAACCCCATTAAGGCCAGCTTGGCTTTTTGGGCATCGGCTTCGCTGCTGCTGCGGTAAGCCCCAACTTGAACCACATAGTCGAAGGGGTCGGCGCTGGCGCTGGGGTTGCCGCTTGAATTACCGCTCGGGTTGCCGCTGGTGGTGGTGTTGGGGGTGGCCGGGGTGGAGAGACCGGTTTTAGATTTGGCCAAATCGCCCAGCGGGTCGGCCGTCACAGCAGGGCGGGGTTCGGGTTTGGGCGCTTCTGCAGGGGCCTTGGAGGTGGTTTCAGGGGCTGCTTTGTCTGCGCCCTCAGCGGTCGGGTTGGCAGGCACAGGCACTTCGGCAGGCGGCTTGGGTTGCAGCACACTGTTCGGGTTCCAGTCTTTGTTTTTCTGGCTTTCTTGGGTGTCTTGCTCGGGGGTGCGGGGCTGGTTTTTATTAGAAAACGGGGTGGGCACCTTGGTCACGTAAATGGCCACAGCCAAAGCCACGCCCAAACCGATGACCAGTCCGATGATGAAGCCCAGAAAGGTGCCGCCGCGTTGGGTGTGGAGTTGCATGCTGAGGGTCCCGTTTACATTTTTTGGGGCGCTGAAACACCCAGCACCTTCAAACCATTTTTGAGCACCTGCGCGGTGGCTGCCACCAAGGCCAGGCGGGCGGTTTTGACGGTGACATCGTCCACCAAAATGCGCTCCGCATCGTAGTAGCTGTGGTACTGCGAGGCCAGGTCGCGCAGGTAAAACGTGACATCGTGCGGCGCAAAGTCGGTGGCGGCTGCGGTCAGCATTTCGGGGTATTTGGCCAGGGCCAGCATCAGCGATTGGGCTTGCGGGCTTTCCAGCGGCGTGAGGTCGGCTTGGGCCAGCGTAGCCGGGTCGCCCCCTTCTTTTTCTGTCCAGGCGTTCAGCACCGAGCAAATGCGGGCGTGGGCATATTGCACGTAGTACACCGGGTTGTCGTTGTTTTGCGCCAACGCCAAGTCGATGTCGAAGATGTATTCCGTGTCGGGCTTGCGCGACAACAAAAAGAAGCGCACCGCGTCTGTGCTGGTCCACTCGATCAGGTCGCGCAGGGTCACGTAGCTGCCTGCCCGCTTGGAGATTTTGACCTCTTCGCCCCCACGCATCACGCGCACCATGGTGTGCAAAACGTAGTCGGGGTAGCCCTGGGGAATGCCCACGTTGGCCGCTTGCAAACCGGCCCTCACACGGGCAATGGTGCCGTGGTGGTCAGTGCCCTGGATGTTGACCACCCGCGTAAAGCCACGTTCCCATTTGGTGATGTGGTAGGCCACATCCGGCACAAAGTAGGTGTAACTGCCATCGCCTTTGCGCATGACGCGGTCTTTGTCGTCCCCGTAGTCGGTGGACTTGAGCCACAGTGCGCCATCTTGTTCGTAGGTTTTGCCAGCTTCGCGCAGTTTTTGCACGGCAGCGTCTACCTTGCCACTGGTGTAGAGGCTCGATTCCAAATAGTAGTTGTCAAACTTGACGTCAAAGGCCTTCAGGTCCAAGTCTTGTTCGTGGCGCAAATAGGCCACGGCAAACTGGCGCATGCCATCGAGGTCGTTGATATCGCCACTGCCGGTAAATTCGCGGTCATCCGAGCGAACTGTTTTGCGGGCCATGAAGTCGTTGGCAATGTCCTGGATGTAGTCGCCGTTGTAGGCCTGCGCATTTTCGCCACTGGGCCATTGCGCGTCGCCGGGCTTGAAGCCCTGGGCGCGCAGCTGGGTCGAGTGGGCCAGGGTGCCAATTTGCACGCCCGCGTCGTTGTAATAAAACTCGCGATACACCTGCTGACCTTGTGTGGCCAGCAAATTGCAGATTGCGTCGCCCAAGGCGGCTTGGCGTCCGTGACCCACATGCAGCGGCCCGGTGGGGTTGGCAGAGACGAATTCGACCAAGACTTTGTCAGTTTTGGCGGTTTGGCCGCCAAAACCATCGGCGGCTTGTAGCACTTCGTGCACCACGGCTTGTTTGGCCGCATTTTTCAAGCGAATGTTGATGAAGCCAGGCCCGGCGATTTCGATGGCATCGACCCAGCGTTCAAAAGCCGGGGTGCCGAGCAAGGCGGTGCGCAGGGTTTCGGACAGTTGTCTGGGGTTTTGCTTCAGCGCTTTGGCCAGTTGCATGGCGGCCGTGCAAGCCAGGTCGCCATGGGCGGCCACTTTGGGCGATTCAAAGGCCGCACGCGCACCGGCGTGGGTTTGGAGTTTTTCGAGCTCGGCGGCCAAGGCCGTGAGCAAATGTTGTTTGGCAGAAAGCATAGGGCGCGATTTTACGGGCAGGGGCTCATGGCCCGGCTGGCTGCCAGTAACCGGGCAGGGCGTAGTGGTGTTTCAGGTAGTCAATCCACAGCCGCACACGCAGGGGCAAATGCTTTCGTTGAGGGAAAACCACAAAAATACCGTTCGGCGGGGCGGCATAGTCCTCGAGCACAGCCACCAATTGGCCGGAGCTGATTACGGCCTCAACCTCCCAAGTGCTGCGCCAAGCAATGCCGTAACCCGCCAGACACCATTCGTGCAGCACTTGCCCGTCTGAGCAGTCCAAAGGTCCACCCGGGCGCAAGTGCATCACTTCATGACCCGAGTCGGTTGGGGTGCGAAAGGCCCAGCCCCGCGTTTGCGAGGCATCGCTCGACAAGGTCAGACAGTCGTGATGCAGCAAATCTGACGGTTCCAAGGGTGTGCCGTGTTGGGCCAAATAAGCGGGCGTGGCCACACACAAACGCCGGTTGTCGGCCATGCGCACGCTGACCAGCGACGAATCGGGCAGGTCGCCCACACGCACCGCGCAGTCAAAACCTTCGGCGGCCAGGTCTACCACCCGATCGCTCAGGTTGAGAGAGATGGACACATCCGGGTGCAATTCGCGAAAACGTGGCACCAAGGGGGCCACATGGCGGCGTCCGAAACCGGCCGGCGCCGTGATGCGCAAATGCCCGCTGGCCTTGACGCCACCCGCCGAGACGCTGGCCTCGGCATTGGCCACATCAGAGAGCAAGCGCTGACAATCTTCTAAAAAAGCACTGCCTTCGTGGGTCAGTGTGATGCGCCGGGTGGTGCGCACCAGCAGTTTCACACCCAGGTTTTCTTCCAGCGCATCGAGCCGCCGCCCAATGATGGCCGGGGCCACCCCCTCAGACCGCGCGGCGGCCGTCAGGCTGCCTTTGGTGGCAACGGAGACAAAGGTTTCGAAGGCTTTGAGCTTGTCCATGCCCCGGATTATCGCGTTTTGCTTATGCAATCAAGTGTGATTGCATGCGTATTGGCCTATTTATTAAGTGGGATCAAGACGGATCAAGACAGATCAAGTGGGGTCAGGTGCGCCAGCCTTTGGGCAAGCCGGCGGCAGGGGTCATGCCGTAGAGCGGTTCACCCGGCAGCCCGGCTTGCAGGGGCAGGCGAGCAGCCATGAGCAGGTTCAGGTCAATGCCGGTGGTCACGCCCATGGCCTCGAACATGAACACCAAGTCTTCGGTCA